>DATBWN010000242.1:0-12736 GCA_036514755.1 Dehalococcoidia bacterium
GCTGGAGCTGAGCATCGCGCCGGCGATCAGCATCTTCGCCCATCACGCCGGCAAGCGCATAAGCGCCGGCATCTACTTCGAGATCGCCGCCAAGTACGCCGAGAAGGTCGGCGGCGTCATCCTCCAGAGAGCGACCGTCGACGGCTGCCGGGACAGCGACGCGACGCAGGAGCTGCTCCTCGCCCGCTACCCCGAGCTGCCGCTGAGCTTCGAGCGCGTCTGCGCCGGCTTCCGCAGCGTCATCCTCGGCGAAGCCGCCTGATCCACCTCTTCCATACCGGCACCCTCCTGACCCGAGCTCGAGCGCGGCGTATACTGACGAGCGCTTGAGAGGAGGGCGTCATGTCGGATGCACTGAAGGGCCAGGTAGCGATCGTCACTGGCGGTGGCCGTGGCTTCGGCCAGGAGATAGCGAAGGGCCTGGCGGCGGCCGGCGCCGCGGTAACCGTAACGTCGCGGACGGCCTCGCAGCTGGACGAGACCGTCGCCGCCATCGAGGCCGGCGGCGGCCGCGCGGTCGCCGTTCCCGGCGACGTCGCGCTGCAGACAGACTGGGACCGTGTCGTCGCGGAGACAGAAGCGAAGCTTGGCCCGATAACCCTCCTGGTCAGCAACGCCGCCCTCAGCGACCCAGCCGGCCCGCTCTACGAGATTGACGCGGATGTCTGGCAGCGCACGCTGGAGGTGAACGTCATGGGCGCCGTACGCGGCGCCCGCGCCGTCCTGCCCGGCATGGTGCAGCGTCGCAGCGGCCGCGTCATCATCGTCTCCAGCGGCGCTGCCCTGGCCGCCGGCCCCTACACGAGCCCTTACCGCGTCTCCAAGACCGCCCTCTTGCGCCTGGCCGAGATCATGGCTCTGGAGGTGAAGGACTTCGGCGTCAGCGTCTTCTCCATCCACCCCGGCGTCATCAGCTCCACCATGCACCACTCGGCGACGATGACCGAGGCCGGGCGGAAGTACATACCGCACTTCGCCGAGATGGCCCAACGCGGCGCCACCGACATCAGGCTCGCGGCCAAGTGCTGCGTCTTCCTCGCCTCCGGCCAGGCGGACGCTCTCTCCGGCCGCTACCTCAGCGCCACGGAAGACTTCGAGGAGCTGGCCCGCCGCGCCGACGAGGTGCGCGAGCGGGACCTGCAGGTGCTGCGCCTGACGCCCCTCGTCCCGCCCAGGATGGGAGCCCCGCAGGGCTCCGCCCAGCGTCCCTGACCGCGACTGTCGTGTGTTATCTTCTTGAGGCCCCCGCGCAGTGCCCGACTCCGAAAGGATTAGCGCCGATGCCAGGCAGGCTCGAGGGCAAGGTCGCGATCATCACCGGCGCCAGCCGCGGCCTCGGCCAGTACTGCGCCGTCGGCTACGCCCGCGAGGGCGCGACAGTCGTCATCGCCGCCCGCACCGAGCAGGCCACCAACCCGGAGCTGCCCGGCACGATCTACGAGACGGCTCGCCTCGTCGAGGAGGCCGGCGGCGAGGCCTTGCCCGTCGTCTGCAACGTCGCCGACAACGAGTCAGTGCAGGCGATGGTCAGGTCCGTCATCGACCGCTACGGCCGTGTCGACGTCCTGATGACCAACGCCGCCGTTCAGCCGCCGGGCGGCATCTCTGACATGCAGATTAGACATTGGGAGCTGGCGTTCCGCGTCAACGTCCACGGCACCTTCTATTGCATCCGCGCCGTCCTGCCGTCGATGCTCGAGCGGGGCAGCGGCAACATCATCACGATCTCGTCCGTGGCCGCCCGCGGCGGCTCGCACTACGGCGCGACGAAGCGGGCAGTCGAGGCGATGAGCATCGGCCTCGCCGGCGAGCTGCGCGACAAGGGCATCGCCGTCAACTGCCTGCGGCCGGTGCGGGGCATCGATACGCCGGGCGTGCTCATGGGGAGGACGCCGGGCCAGGTCAGCCTGGGCGAGGCGAGGCCGCCGCCGGACAGCTACGTCGAGGCGGCTATCCTCCTCGCCATGCAGACGTCGCAGACCCGCACCGGCGCCGTCTGGTCGGACGCCGAGACGCTGCGTGCCTTGGCGGATGCGGCGACCTTCCAGCGCTTCAAGGAGATGAACCCGCCCAGCTGGAGCGCGTCCCTTGCTTGATGGCGATGGCGTTCGGCGGCGTCTTCCTTAGTGGGGCGGCTCGTTAGTGAAGACGACCGAGCCCATGGCGCCGAACATGCCGCCGACCCCCTGGGCGAATGAGACCTTGGCGTTCGGAACCTGGTGAGCGGCCGTGCCGCGCATCTGGCGGATCGCTTCCTGCTGCAGGTACATGCCGTACATGCCGCTGTGGGTGTAGGAGAGGCCGCCGCCGTTCGTGTTCAGCGGCAGCTCGCCGCCCGGTGAAGTGCGCCCCTCTTCGATGAAGGCGCCCGCCTCGCCCCGCTTGACGAAGCCGCAGTCCTCCAGCGCGTAGATCGGCAGGTGAGCGAAGGCGTCGTAGACCATCATGTGGTCGACGTCCTTCTGCGTGATCTGCGCCTCCTCGAACGCCTTCCGGCTCGCCACCTGGAAGCCCTGGCAGCGCGTCATGTCCTCCATCTGGCTGACCAGCGGCGTCTCCACCGACTCCCCTGTGCCGAGGATGTACACCGGCTTCGTCGGGAAGTCGCGCACCCGCTCGGCGGTCGTGAGGATGAGGGCGCCGCCGCCGTCCGTCACCAGGCAGCACTCCAGCAAGTGAAGGGGGTAGCAGATCATGCGGCTATCGAGGACGTCTTCGATGGTAATCAGATCGCGCATCATCGCCCGCGGCACCTTGTTCGACCACCGGCGCTGGGCGACGGCGACGGAGGCGAGCTGCTCGTGCGTGAGGCCGGTCTCCTTCATGTAGCGCAGCACGCCCATCCCGAAGAGCGTCGTCGGGCCGGAGGGGCCGTAGGGCGCCTCGAACTGCGAGCCGAGGTCGTTGCCGCCGCCGCCGAAGCCGCCGCCGAATCGGGGGACGGCGGCGCCGGGGCGCAGGCCGATGGCGTCGGCGCGGCTGACGCCGCTCTCGCCCATGGTGATGAGGGCGTAGTTACAGTAGCCGGCGGCCAGGGCCGCGGCGGCGTGGCGCAGGTGGAGAACGAAGGACGTCCCGCCCACGGACGTGCCATCGACATAACGAGGCGTCTTGATGCCCAGGTAGTGCGCCAGCAGCACCGGGTTGTGCGTCGATAGGACGGCGTCGATCTGGTTCTTGTCGATGCCGCAGTCCTTGATGGCGTTCATCGCCGCGTCCGCGGCGAGCATGAGGGAGGACATGTTGGGGATGCGGCCCAGCTCCGTCGTCTCTGCCGCGCCCACCACAGCGACCTTGTACCTGACGCTCATCTCATCGGCTTTCTACGCTCTATGCCCTATGTCGGCACCCAGTACGGCACCTTGACGCCGCCGCCCGGGTTCAGCTCCTCGAAGACCACGCGCAGCGGCATCTCCAGCACCAGGTTCTCCGGCGTGTTGGCGATGCCGTGGATGTTCGTCATCATCCGCACGCCCTCCTCCAGCTCGACGACGGCGAGGGCGTAGGGCGCCTCCGCCTCGAAGGCGGGCGGCGGCCGGTGGTTGATCACGTAGGTGTGCAGGCGGCCGCGCCCGGACGCCTTGAACCACTCGACGTTCGTTCCCAGGCAGCGCGGGCAGAAGAAGCGGGGGTAGAAGTAGGGTTTGTCGCAGTCCTGGCAGCGCTGGAGCCAGAGCTCCCCCTCCTGCACCTTGTCCCAGTAGAACTGCGTCTCGATGTTCGGGCTCGGCACAGGCTTCCGCGGCGCCGGCCGCTGCTCCGTCATGGCTTGCTCTCCTCCGCTTCTAGGCACCGATGGGCCGAATCGCGGCCCAGTCTAGGTAACGACCAGGCAGGGCGTCAATTGTCTCTGTTTCGTTCGCCGAGGAACCAGCGGCGCTTCGGCCTGGGGCCGTAGCTCAGGCCGAACCGGCGCGTTCCCGCGTCCCTTACCAGGTCCACGGCTTCTGTCGCCGAGTCGGTGAGATGGAAGTGCCTCAGCTCTTCCGCCTGCAGAGTGCCCGCGCCCACCAGCGTGTCATCAAGGAAGCTCATAAGGGGCCGCCAGAAGTCCCGGCCGAGCAAGATGATGGGGAAGTCCTCGATCTTGCGAGTCTGAACCAGCGTCGCCGTTTCGAAGGCCTCATCGAGGGTGCCGAAGCCGCCGGGCAGGACCATGAAGGCGTAGGAATACTTGACGAGCATGACCTTCCGCACGAAGAAGTACTTGAATGTGACGAACGAGTCCAGATAGGCGTTCGGCGCCTGCGGGCTCGCCAGCCGGATGTTGCAGCCGATGGAGCGACCGCCGGCTTCTTTGGCGCCGCGGTTGGCCGCCTCCATGATCCCCGGCCCACCGCCCGTAACCACCGTGAAGCCGGCCTTGGCCAGCTCGAAGCCGACGCTCCTGGCGAGGATGTAGTACGGGTGATCTTCGGCGAAGCGGGCCGAGCCGAAGACCGTGACGCAGGGATCGAGGAAATGGAACTTGCGAAAGCCGCGCATGAACTCCAGGAAGATGCGCACGGCGCGCAGCAACTCGACCTCGCGGCGCTGAGGGCCCTGGAGGAATAGCGTCTCCTCCGGATGCGGAGGTGGCTGGGGAGTCGTCCCCTCAACCATACGGGCTCACGGTAGAGCTTCGACGCCGTCACGTCCATAACCGGTAGGGAGAGGGGAGGTAATGCGTGCCCGCGAATAGTCGGCGCGGCCCGGCGTGGCTCTTCTCTCGGCCGCTCTAGTCGGCGCGGCCCCAGAGGCGCTGCGTCGCCAGGCGAGCGCCCTCCGCCAGGACGCGGAACTTCTCCCACATGATCGACGGGTGCACGCGCCGCACCGCGGCCGTCTGGGCGAAGCCGCAGTCGGCGCCGGCGATGACGTTCTCCCGCCCGACGATGCGCGCGTAGGTGAGGATGCGCTCCGCCACCAGCTCCGGGTGCTCGACGCAGTTCGTCGTGTGGGCGATGACGCCGGGGATGAGAATCTTGCCCGCCGGCAGCTTGCCCTCCTCCCAGACGTGGTACTCGTGCATGTGGCGCGGGTTCGCCGCCTCCACCGAGAAGGCGCCCGCCTTCACCTTCAGGAACACGTCGACGATGTCCTTCAGCTCCGCGTCCGTGGTGTGGGGGCCGTGCCAGCTGCCCCAGCAGAGGTGATAGCGGATGCGGTCCTCCGGCAGGCCGGCCAGCGCGTGGTTCAGCGCCTCGATGCGCACGGCGGCGAACTTCGCGTACTCCTCCGGCGTCGGCGCCGGGTCCATGGAGTCGTACTCAGTCACCAGCCGCGGGTCGTCGATCTGGAGGACGAAGCCGGCGTCCACGATCATGCGGTACTCGGTCTTCATCGCCGCGGCGATGGCGAAGACGTACTCCTCCGGCGTCTTGTAGTACTCATTGCGCCTCTGCAGCTCGATGGTCCCCGGCGCCGCCGCCGGCACAAAGCCCTCCGCGAAGGGCAGGCCTTTCAGCGCCTCGCGGAAGTTGTCCAGGTCCTGCTTGACGAAGGCCTCGCCACGGTAGGTGATCGGCCCTGTGCAGACCGGGTAGCCGAAGGCGCCGCGTCCAGGCGCGCCCTCGAGCTCTGCGTAGGCCTCCGCGAACCGTTTCCGGTCCCGGCTGCGCGTGAACCCGCCCAGGCCGCGCTCGCCCGGCAGCATCTCGAAGCCCGTAAGCCGGTCTGTGACGTAGCCGGAGAAGCTCGACTTCGAGTACTCGCCGTCGCTGGGGATGTCGATGCCGCACTCCGCCTGGGTGCGAACGGCGTCGTCGATCGCGCGCTTCAGCGCCGCCAGCTCCTCGCCCTCGAAGGGCCCTCCGGCGTCGCGGCGACGCGTCAGCTCGACGATCTCCGGCGGTCGCACCAGGCTGCCGACATGCGTTGTCAGGATCCGCTCCGTGCTGCGCTTCATTCCTTAGTCCCTGCTTTACTCGCTCTCAACGCGGCTCCCAGACGGCGAAGCACTTGCTCGAGTTCATGATGTAAGACTCGACGAAGGCGTGGTGGCCGGGCGCCCCCTGCCCCAGCTCCTCCATCGCCCCGACGAGGCACCACCAGTTGCGCACCTCCTGCTGGCCGGAGGCGTCCACCTCGTCGTTGGGGACGCCGCGCCAGTAGGCGTAGTCGCCGCGCGCCAGCGCGTCGTAGAGCTTACGGTCGGACTCGACGTCTGGGTAGACGAAGAAGTGCTTCGGCGTGAGGAAGGCGTGCGACCAGCTGGACGAGGCGACGACCGCCACGCGCCAGGGGCTGCGCCTCAGCACCCGCGCCACGGCCGCGCCGACCTCCATGCAGCGCTCCGGCGATGGCCCCGGCGGGTCGAGGTCGCCCTCCGGCAGGTCGATGGCGCCCACCGGGAAGGTGCCGCCGCGGTTGAGGATGACGCGGCTGCCGTAGCAGTTCACCTGCATCGGCACGACGGGGTAGTCGAAGCCCTTGCGATCCCAGTCGAGGAACATGACCGTGTTCAGGAAGGCGTGGCAGAGGCCGTCGTAGTGCAGCGGTTGGTAGGCGTAGGCTACGTCGATCTTCTCCTGGAGCAGACCGCGCGCCAGGAACTTCGCCGCGTCGCGCTTGCCGCGGACGTGGAACAGCGTGTCCTCCGGCTCGTCCCAGGCGTTGGCCGGCGCCGGCCTGCTCGCCGGCCGCCCGAAGGCCGATATCGGCTTGCTCTGGTCCAGGCGATCGCGCTCCGGGTGGTAGGGGTAGGCGTCCATGTCCTCGTAGGCGAAGACGCAGAACGCCGGGATGATGTCCTCCTTGAAGTTCTCGTACTGGTCGTCGCCCCAGACGAGGACGAAGTCCGGGTTGAACCGGTCCAGGGCCTGGCGCAGCGTCTTGCACTCGCTGATGAACGCCTCGCGGTGCAGCTGGGCGTGGGCGCGGCCCTCGTCGTCGCCCAGCTGCTCCAGCAGGCGCTGCGGCCAGTTCTTCGGGTCCTTCCACTGGTCGGGGATGTCCGGCCGCTGGACGGCTCCGCGCAGGAAGTTGGTGCCGCCGCCGGCCGCCGAACGCATGCCTGGGAAGTGGCTCATGCCCAGGCCGAGGATCTCGCCCATGTCTGCTCTCCCTTTCAAGCGACGTCAGGTCGCGATGCTCGAATGAGACACGTCTATGTGGGGCCAAGGCGCCGAGGATGTCAAGTGGCGAGCCGAGGAACCAGGAACTGGGAACACAGAACAAGAATCGCTGGTTCCCGGTTCCCGGTTCCTTGTTCCTCATTCCGGCGTGTCGCAAAATGGTCTCGGCGGCCAGCCTGGCCTGCCGAGAGGAGAAAGTCATGGCAAAAGTCGTAGGCGTCTTCGCCACTTCCCATACGCCCTTCTGCTACATGCCGCCGGACGTCTGGCCGACGATCCGCGCCGCCCGTCCCATCCGTGCCGACGTCCCCGTCGACGACGCCGCGGCGAGCAAGCAGAAGTACGACCGCATCCAGAAGGCGTTCGCCGTCCTGCGGGAGCAGCTGGCGGCGGCGCGGCCCGACGCTATCGTCATCTTCGGCGACGACCAGATGGAGTGCTTCGACTTCACGAACTTCCCCGCCTTCGCCGTCTACGTCGGCGAGGAGTTCGAGGGCAACGTCTCCACGCCTGCGGCGCTCGTCTTCGACGCCTTCGATTCCGTGGGCATGAAGCGGCCCGAGGGCTTCGTCATCGAAGGGAATGGCCATGGCCTGAAGCGGGCGCGTCTCAAGGGACACCCGCAGCTTGGCGTCGGTCTGCTCACCGGCCTGATGAAGCGCGGCTTCGACCCGGCGTTCAGCATGGACATGCCGAAGCCGGAGGAGGGCGTCGGCCACGCCTTCATGCGCCCTTCCGAAACGCTCACCGACATGAAGACGCCCGTCGTCCCCGTCCTGACGAACTGCTACTTCGCGCCCCAGATCACCGGCATGCGCAGCTACCAGCTGGGAAAGGCCGTTCGCGCCGCCATCGACGAGATGCCCGGCGACCTGCGCGTCGCCGTCATCGGCTCCGGCGGCCTCTGGCACACGCCCGGCCGCAAGAACGCCTACCTGGACGAGGAGTTCGACCTCACCATCCTGCGCTACCTGGAAGCGGGCGACGCGCGCAAGGCGGCGGAGTACTTCGACGCCTACAGCCCACCGGCCGACGACGTCAGCCAGCAGATGGGGCCGCGCGGCGGCGCCTCCACCGGCATGCCGAGCTCCGCCGGACCCCAGGGCGGCACGCGCGAGATCAGCAACTGGATCGCCGCTGGCGCCGTCGCTGACGGCAAGCCGGCCAGGGTCGCCGACTACGTGCCGGTCTACGCCTCGCCCATCGGCTGCGGCTTCGCCTACTGGCCGGGGCTCTAGGCGCCGGCCGCTCCTGATTGCCGAAGGCCAGGCTTAAGCCTGGCCTTCAGTTGTTCGCCAGCCCTCGTAGCTACTTCAGCCCGTACAGCGCCGCGGCGTTGTCGTGCGTAAGCGCCCGGCGCGTCTCGGGCGAAAGCTTCGCCATCTGCCGCTCGACGATCTGACGCGAGTTCGGCCAGGTGCTGTCCGGGTGCGGGTAGTCGGACGCTCAGTACTCCTGGTCATGTACGCCCGTCTCCCTTCAGTCGGCGCGATTCAATCACAGGTGAGGAAGGGCCTCAACGCGAGCGGACCGGCGTGGACGCTGCCTTCGCCCTGCTGTAATATGCGTCCAGGCAATCGATCTTGCCTGCCTTTCGCGGCAGGCTTATTTGTTCAGCCGATGACCGAGAAGCGCGTTCTGCGTCTGGCCATTCCTAACGGCAACCTGCAGCAGGCCACCGTCGACCTGTTCTGCAAGGCCGGCTACAACATGCGCGTCGACGGCCGCTCCTACTTCCCCAGCGTCGACGACGACGAGATCGAGTGCATGCTGGTGCGCCCGCAGGAGCAGCCGCGCTACGTCCAGGACGGCCTCATCGACGCCGGCTTGACGGGCCTCGACCTGATCCGGGAAGCCCGCGCCGACGTGGTCGAGGTGCTCGATGTCGGTAGGTCCAAGGTTTCAGCCTTCTACACGCGCTGGGTGCTGGCCGTCCTCGATTCGTCTCCCATCCAGGACGTGCGCGACCTCGAGGGCAAGCGCATCGCCACCGAGGTCGTCAATCTGACCAGCGACTTCTTGGGGCAGCACGGCGTCTCTGCCCGCGTCGAGTACTCCTACGGCGCCACCGAGGTAAAGCCGCCGCTGCTGGCCGACGCCATCGTCGACGCGACCGTCACCGGCAGCTCGCTGCGCGCCAACGGCCTGCGCATCGTCGACACGATCATGGAGAGCACGCCCCGCTTCATCGCCAGCCCCGCCGCCTGGGAAGACGCCTGGAAGCGCCAGAAGATCGAGGACATCGCGCTGATGCTCAGCGGCGCCCTGGCCGCCGAGGGCAAGGTCGGCCTCATGATGAACGTCCCCCGCGCCGACCTCGACTCCGTCCTGTCGATCCTGCCGGCGCTGGACAAGCCCACCGTGTCGTCGCTCTCCGACCCGGCCTGGGTGGACGTCAACACAATCGTCGACGAGGACGTGGTGCGCGTCATGGTCCCGAAGCTGAAGAAGGCGGGCGCCCGCGGCATCGTCGAGTACCCCCTGAACAAGATCATCGAGTAGGCGCGGGTATCCCGTCCGGAGTCCTTGAGCTGTGGCCGACGTGAAGCGGGAGTGCAGAGGGCGCAGCGCCTCTGCCGGGGGTGTGGGGGTGTCCCCCACGTTCCCTTCCTTTTCAAGAGGCGAAGCAGCGCGAGAGCGATGCGAAGCCACGCTCCGGCGGGTGGCACAATGACGATGACCATGCGCATAGTCATCGGCGCAGAGGAGGCACGAAAGACCATCCTCCGCCGCCAGCCGGCCGGCGAGACGCCGCTCGGCGCCGCCGGCCGCGCCCGCACCCTCGCCGTCTTCGGCGCCGAGCTGTCGCCCGTCGAGGCCGTCAACCGCATCATCGCCGACGTCCGCGCCGAGGGCGACGCCGCCGTGCGTCGCTACGGCGAGGCGTTCGACGGCGTGCCTTACGCCCGCCTGGAGGTGCCGCGAGACGAGGTAGAGGCGTCGCTGAGCAAGATCGAGCCGGGGCTGCGCGCTGCCATCGAGCTGGCCGCCGGCCGCATCCGCCGCTACCACGAGGGCCAGCTGCGCCGCGTCCTCTCGTCCTACGTTGAGGATGGCCTCGGCGTGCAGGTGCGCGCCATCGAGACCGTAGGCTTCTACGCGCCGGGCAGCGTCGCCGTCTCCTCCATCCTGCATACCGTCATCCCGGCGAAGGTCGCGGGCGTAGCGAAAGCCGTTCTCGTCAGCCCGCCGGGGCCGGACGGCTCGTTCGCGCCCGCGAAGCTGGCCTCGGCTGTCGTCGCTGGCGTCGACCGCGTCTTCTGCGCCTCCGGCGCCCAGGCTGTCGCCGCCCTCGCCTACGGCACGGAGACGATCCCGCGCGTCGACAAGATCTGCGGCCCCGGCAGCATATTCGTCACGCTGGCCAAACGCGCCGTCTTCGGCGACGTTGGCATCGACTCCATCTACGGCCCGACGGAGACCGTCATCGTCGCCGACGCCGGGGCCGACCCGGCGCTCTGCGCCGCCGACCTCGTCGCCCAGGCGGAGCACGACGAGCTGGCGGCGCCGATCCTGATCACGGACTCGCGCGCCTTGGTGGAGCGCGTCGTCGTGGAGGTCGAGGAGCGGCTGGCGGCGCTGCCGCGCGGCGCCATCGCCCGCGCCGCCTTCGCCAACCGCGGCGGCTTCGTCGTCGCTGCCTCCATCGACGAAGCGGTGGCGCTCGCCAGCGAGTTCGCGCCGGAGCACCTCTGCATCCTCGCCAAAGACGCGCGCCGACTCGCCGGCCTGGTCAGGAACGCCGGCGGCGTCTTCATCGGCGACGCCTCGCCGGAGGCCATCGGCGACTACACGGCCGGCCCCAGCCACGTCATGCCTACCGGCGGCGCCGCCCGCTTCGCCTCGCCCCTCAGCGTCCTCGACTTCCTCAAGTTCTCGAGCGTCATCGACCTCGGGGAGAACGACGTCTTCGACCTCGGCCCGGCCGGGGCCGTCCTCGCCCGCGCCGAGGGCCTCGTCGGCCACGCTCGCGCCATCGAGGAGCGTCTGCCGAAGTGAGCGCCGCCAAACGACTGGTCGACCGCCTTCAGCCCTACCTGCGCGAGGCGCCGCCCTACGCCGCCGTGCAGCCGCCGGAGGAGCTTGCCCGCCGCCTCGGCTTGCCCGTGGAGCGCATCGTCAAGCTCGACGCCAACGAGAACCCCTACGGCCCCTCGCCGAAGGCTCTCGCGGCCCTGGGCAGCGGCCGCGCCTACCACGTCTACCCCGACCCGGAGCAGCGCCGCGTCCGCGCCGCCTTCGCTCGCTACGTCGGCTACGACATCGACTGGATCGCGGCCGGCGCCGGCAGCGACGAGCTCATCGACCTCCTCGTCCGCCTCTTCGCCGGGCCGGGCGAGGCGATCCTCAACTTCCTGCCCACCTTCAGCTTCTACCCCTTCCTCGCCGGCGTGCTGGGCGCGCGCGCCCTCGACGTGCCGAGACGCGATGACTACTCGCTGGACATCGAGGCCGCGGTCACCGCGGCGCCGCGGGCGCGCATCGTCTTCGCCGTCTCGCCCAACAATCCCACGGGCACGCTCCTGACGCGGCCCGAGCTGGACGCTCTCCTCGACACCGGCCTGCCCGTCGTCGTCGACGAGGCCTACGCCGAGTTCGCGGGTGAGAGCTACGTCGACCTCGTGCGACAGCGGCCGAACCTGGTCGTTCTGCGAACGCTGAGCAAGTGGGCCGGCCTCGCCGGCCTGCGCCTCGGCTACATGGTCGCCGACCCGGCGCTCGTCGAGGTCGTCCTGCGCGTCAAGCAGCCGTACAGCATCAACGCCGCCGCCGAGGCGGCCGCCCTCGCCAGCTTCGACGACCTGGCGCTGCTGCGGCAGCGCGTCCAGGCCATCGTCCAGGAGCGGGGCCGCATGGCGAAGCTCCTGAGCGACATCCCCGGCGTCGACGTGACGCCCTCGCGCGCCAACTTCCTCCTCTGCCGCCTCGAAGGCGTCGAGGCGCGGAGCGTCCACGAGCGCCTGCTCGAGCGCGGCGTCATGGTGCGCTACTTCGACACGCCGCTGCTGCGAAACCACGTGCGCATCAGCGTCGGCCGGCCGGACCAGACGGACATCCTCGTCGCCGCCCTGAGAGAGGTGCTTACGGAGCTGCCCGCGAAGGCGGTTCGCAAGGTCCGCTCGTCCTGAGCCTGTCGAAGGACGAGGCTGCATTCTGGCGGGCCTATTGTCATTGCGAGAGAATCGAAGCAATCTTTGACAGAGCGTCCAAGATTGTCACGGGTCGGCTTCGCCGCCCCTCGCAATGACAGGGAGTGCGCAGCCGATGAATAGGGTAGGTACATACAAGCGCGAGACCAAAGAGACCAGCGTCGACGTCACCTGGGACCTCGACGGCTCCGGCCGCGCCGACGTCGCCACCGGCATCGGCATGCTCGACCACCTCGTCGAGCAGATCGCCCGCCACGGCATATTCGACATAACGCTCAAAGCGAAGGGCGATCTGCAGATCGATAGCCACCACACCGTCGAGGACGTCGCCATCGGCCTCGGCCGCGCCCTCCTCGCCGCCCTCGGCGACGCCAGGGGCATCGTCCGAATGGCCGACGCGACGGTGCCGCTGGACGAGTCGCTGTCTCAGGTCGCGCTCGATCTATCAGGACGGGGGCACGCGGCGATCAGCGTCGCCTGGGCCGACGCGCGCATCGGCGAGCTGCCCTCCGACCTCGTCGAGCACTTCCT
>DATBWN010000243.1:0-5282 GCA_036514755.1 Dehalococcoidia bacterium
GCCCGAGCTGGCGCAGACGCTGCGCCGCATCGCCGAGGACGAGCGGGAAGGCTTCTACGGCGGCGAGACGGCGGAGCGCATCGCGCGGGAGATGGCGGCCGCTGGCGGCCTCATCGACAAGGATGACCTGGCGGAGCAGACGGCGGTGTGGTCGGAGCCGATCAAGACGGCCTACGCCGGCTGCGAGGTCTACGAGCAGGCGCTGCCTTCGCAGGGGATCATCCTCCTCGAGGCGCTGAACATCGTCGAGGCCTTCCCGCTGCGCGACTGGGGCCCCGGCAGCGCCGACGCCATCCACGTCATGGTCGAGGCGGTTAAGATGGCCTTCGCCGACCGGCGGCGCTACGCCGCCGACCCGCTGGTCGAAGAGGTGCCGCTGGAGCGGCTGCTATCCAAGGAGCACGGCCGCGCCCGCGCCGCCGAGATCGACCTGCGCGTCGCGAGAGAGCGGCCGCCGGCGCTGCTGGGCGGCGACACGACGGAGTTCGTCGTCGGCGACGAGGAGATGGCCGTCGCCTTCATCCAGAGCATCTTCGCGCCCTGGGGCAGCCGCTTCGTCGTGCCGGGCACGGGCGTCCTCATGAACAACCGCCTGCGCGCCTTCAGCCTGGACCCGGCCAACCCGAACCATCTAGCGCCGGGCAAGCGCGCGATGCACACGCTGAACACGTTCATGGCGCTGCGCGACGGGCGGCTCGTCGTCGGCGGCGGCACGCCCGGCGCCGACTACCAGGTGCAGAGCAACCTCCAGTCGCTGGTCGGCGTGCTGGACTGGGGGATGGACCTGCAGAGCACCGTCGACATGCCTCGCTGGGGAGTGATGGCGGACGGCGCCCTCGGCCTCGAGGGCCGCTTCCCGGATGCAGTGTTCGACGACCTGGCCAGCCGCGGCCACGTGGTTCAACGCCTCGGCGACTGGGATGTCAACCTCGCGAAGAGCCAGCTCATCGCCTCGACGGCGGCGGGCGGCTGGGCCGTCGCCTCAGACCTGCGCGGCGAGGGCGTTGCGCTGGGGCACTAGCGTGCCGGCATGAGGCTGCCGCGAAACTAGAGCGAGCGTTAAGTCGCTCCTCGCGGAGCCTGCCCTGAGCGAAGCCGAAGGGCTCGGAATGACACCATCCCAGACACCCCGTCACGCCTTGACGCCGGCCTCCTTGTTCGCCTTGGCGACGAGGTCGAAGACGCGGTCGGTCTCACCCTGGCGATCCTCGCCCAGAATCATCGGGTGGGCGATGATCTCGCCGGCGCCCTCGCCGATGATCTGCGCCAGGCGCTCGATGATGACGCGGTCGGGCCCAGAGACGACGAGCGCTTCGATGACGCGGTCCTGGTCGGCGCCGGCCGGGTCGTCGAAGCCGGCCCACTTGAACATGCCGGCGTAGTTGGTGAGCATGCCATAGCGTCCCACCTGCTGGCGCGCCGCCTCGTGCACCTTGGCACGGTCTTCGTCGAGGCAGATGGTCGTGTGGGCGACGAGCGGCGGCACCGGCCGGCCGGCCTTCTCGGCGCCCTCGCGCAGGGCCGGCAGGGCGACGTCGCGCAGGTAGTCCCAGGGGCAGACCCAGCTGATGGCGCCGTCCGCCAGCTCGCCGCAGAGGCGGAAGGAGGCGGGACGCAGCGCCGAGGCCATGACCGGGACGTTGATCGGCTGGACGTTCGGCGGCGGCCCACCCGGCCCGGCGCCCAGGCGGGCCTGGGTCTTGACGTAGGTGCCGGAGAAGCTGACCTCGCCCTTCTTGAGCAGGCTCTGGATCGTGAACAGGTACTCGCGCAGGTTGAGCAGCGGCTTCTTGTACTCGACGCCGTACATGCCCTCGACCGCGGGCGCGTGGCTCGGCCCGAGGCCGATGCGGAAGCGGTCGGGGGCGATCTGCTCCATGGCGATGCACTGCGAGGCGATGGCGACCGGGTGTCGCGGCCAGGTCTGGGTTATGGACGTGCCGAGCTTGATGCGCTGCGTGACCATCGATGCGGCGGCGAAGACTGTAATCACGTCCGGCAGGGGGCCGCCGCTGGTCAGCCAGAACGCGGGCACGCCGCGCGCCTCCGCCCGCTTGATCGACTCGATGAGCTGGGTGGCGGTGAAGCCGGGGATGTAGACGCCGATCATCTTCTCACTCCTCCTTGAGCTACGGCGCAAAGATACACCAGGGCTGTGGTGCAGGCGAGCGAGGGTCAGGCCTCAGCTATCAGCCTTCAGCTCTCAGCTGCGAGCCGGCACGTCAAAGATTGCTTCGCCCTTCTGCGAAGGGCTCGCAAAGACGGTTGGCGGCCTTGCGCCCCAAGTCACGAACAGGCCACGCTCGCCGCGCGGTAGCGTTATGCCGTGACGCTAGTCAGCCGGCGTAGGACCAGCCGAGGATGCGCTGCGTCAGGGGCTCGCCCTCGCGCCGGACGGCGCCGGCCAGGACGCGGCCGACGGCCAGCGTGTGGTCGCCGACGTCGATGAGCTGGTCAACCTCGCACTCGAGGTAGGCGAGGGCGTCGCTGAGGACGGGGCAGTCCGTCAACGCGCCGGGCTGATGGCCGACGCCGCGCAGCTTGTCGTAGATGACGGCGCTCGCCGCTTCGGAGCGGCCCTTGATCTTGGAGGCGCGGCGCGGCTGCGCGAACTTCGCCGCCAGGGCGCGGTCGTCGGCGGCGAGGACGTTGACGGTGAAGACGCCGCTCTCCCGCAGGTTGGCCAGCGTCGTGCTGTTGCGCTCCAGCGAGACGGCGAGGAGGCGCGGCTGGAAGGACACCTGCATCAGCCAGTCCGCCATCATGCCATTGACGTTATCGCGGCCGCGGGAGCCGATGATGTAGAGGCCGTAGGGGAACGTCTCCAGCGCCTCGATGACGGGGTCGACCTCGATCTTGCGGTTCACTGCGCGAACAAGTATCGAGGGCGCTGGAAGAGGGTGTCAATCAGCATCGAAGGCCGTCCCTGCGGGCAGGACGGCCTTCGACGGCAGGAGGAGCCCGCCACCCGGCAGGCGAGTGGGGCCTACTAGACCTGGACGGGGCGGCGCACGCGCGCCTCGCGCACCTGGCGGCGCAGCGGCTGCGGCAGCTCCGCCTCCGCGCTGGCGCCCCGACTGCGTCGGGGAGGGCGCGGGCGCTCCTCGGCGCCGGAGAGGGCGAGCACCTCCGTGCGCAGGTGCTCGATCTGGTTGCGCAGGAAGTCGATGTCGGCCGAAAGGCCGTTGACGTTGGTCGTCGCCGGCTGTTGGCGGCGCGTCGCAGGACGCGCCTTTGTCGCGACGGGCAGGCCGGCGGCGGGCCGCTCGCCGCGCTGCGGCTCGGCGGAGCGCGGGCGCAGCGTCATAGCGCCGTAAGCACCCATGAGGATGAGCCAGAAAGCGATGATGAAGAGCAGGGTTTCCATGAAGCCGACTCCTTTCCGCTTCGCCGGCCGGCGGGGAGGCCGTGCTGCCGGCGGGAGGTATGTCGGCCACATAGTAGGGAGGCGCGCCGCCGGCGAGTATCGGGGAAAACCCCTAAGTTCCGCGTTTGGCCGTAGGTCGCGGTTCGTTTAGCCTCGAAGTAATCGTATGAACCGGCCCCTGGTCCTCCTGGCCACCGTCTCGCTGCTCGGCGTCATCGTCGCGGCCTGCGGCGGCGGCAGCGGCGGCTACGAAGCGGCGGCGACGGCCGCGGCCGACGCGACGCCCTCCGCGACGCTGACGATCAGCGCCAAGGACCTGAAGTTCGACAAGAAAGCGCTGGTCGTTCCCGCGGGCGCACAGGTCACGCTTCGCTTCGAGAACGAGGACGTGGGCGCCCTGCACAACGTGGCGATCTACTCCGACGCCAGCGCCAGCAGGACGCTGTTCCGCGGCGAGCTGTTCGAGGGGCGGAGGACGGTGGAGTACTCGTTCCCGGCGCCGCCGGCCGGCGTCTACTACTTCCGCTGCGACGCCCACCCGGACATGAACGGGGCCTTCATAGTCCGATAGACCTACGGATCCAGGTTCTCGAGCCTGCCCGTCTCGAAGTCGAGGCGGCGGTAGAAGCAGTTGCGCGGCGCGCCTGCCTTGTTCTGCGTGTGGCAGATGCCGCTCCGTCCTGAGCCTGTCGAAGGGCTGCGGCGGGGCCGCACGCGGTACAGCAGCGAGTTCTGCTCGCAGTTGACGCGTACCTCCACGAGCTCGAAGGTCTCGCCGGAGGTCTTGCCCTTCTCCCAGAGCTCGTCGCGGGAGGTACTCCAGAAGACGGCGGAGCGCGTCTCGATGGCCCTCCGCAGCGCCGCCTCGTTAACGTAGGCGACGAGGATGACCTCGCCCGTGTCGGCGTCCTGAACGGCGCAGGGGAGTACGGCCGCTTTGTGCGGTATCTTCGCCAGCTTGGCGAAGTCGAGGGAGAGGACATCCGTGTCCTCGATCGCGATAAGGCTCATCTTCTGCTCCTAGAGGCGGACGGGCAGGCCGCGCGCCGCCATGTACTCCTTCACCTCGCGAATGCGGTAGCTGCCGTAGTGGAAGATGCTCGCCGCCAGCACGGCGTCCGCCTTGCCTTCCACGAGGGCCTCCACCATGTGCTGCGGCTCGCCGCAGCCGCCGGAGGCGATGACCGGCACCTCGACCGCCTCGGCGATGGCGCGCGTCAGGGGGATGTCGTAGCCGTCCAGGTGGCCGTCGGTGTCCATGCTCGTGACCAGCAGCTCGCCGGCGCCCAGGGCGACGACGCGCTTCGCCCACTCGATGGCATCGAGGCCCGTGGGCCGGCGGCCGCCGTGCGTGTAGACCTCCCAGCGGCCCTCGCCGGAGGCGCGAGCGTCGATGGCGACGACGATGCACTGCGAGCCGAAGCGCTCAGCCGCCCGCCCGACGAGAAGCGGGTCGGCGACGGCGGCGCTGTTCAGCGAGACCTTGTCGGCGCCGAGTTCGAGGAGGAGGCGGGCGTCCTGCTCGCTGCGGACGCCGCCGCCGACGGTGAAGGGGATGAAGACCTTGGCGGCCGTGCGCTCCACCATCTCGTAGGTCGTGCGGCGGTCGTCCGATGAGGCGGTTATGTCGAGAAAGACGAGCTCATCCGCGCCCTCGGCGTCGTAGAAGGGCGCCAACTCCACCGGGTCGCCGGCGTCGCGCAGCTCGACGAAAGACACGCCCTTGACGACGCGCCCCTTGTCGACGTCGAAGCAGGGGATGACGCGCTTGGTCAGCATCAGGAGTCAAGTATAGCCAAGCGGAGGAGGCCAGACCCTGCAGGTGTTAGACCCGTTCGTGCTGAGCTTGTCGAAGCACGCTGCTCGTTCAGGGAATCGTCCTTCGACAGGCTCAGGACGAACGTGACTCTTGGCC
>DATBWN010000244.1:0-2076 GCA_036514755.1 Dehalococcoidia bacterium
CCTGGCGCTCTTCCTCGGCCTCGTCGCCGTGAACGTGCTCTACATGGAGAGCGCGCTCTGGTTTTTCGTCATCGCCACCGTCGTCCTGCTCATCGCCAGCCGGCTCTTCCCCGCCCTCTTGGGCGGCGTCATCGGCGACGACGTCGGCTTCCGTTACGCCAACAAGCGGTTGGCCGAAGACTGGACGGACCACGTCGCGAAGCGAGAGACGGAGCGGCGGGAGTAGGCGGCCTCACCCCACGCCTAGGACGCAGGAAGCGCAACGAATGCTCGCCCCTCTCCACAGTGTGGAGAGGGGTGGCGGCAGCCGGGGAAAGGTCGTGCCGTGCCGAAGACTGGACGGAACACGTCGCGAGGCGGGAGACGGAGCGAAGGAAATAAGGACGTAGGGGTCGAGCATGCTCGACCCCTACGTTGCGCTATACGCTGACCAGCAGGTCGATCTTGTGGCGCGAGACCTCCGCCATCAGCTTCGCCGAGGCCGCCTCGTCCAGATCCCACAGCGGTAGACGCACGCCGCCGACGGCGAAGCCGACCTTGTTCATCGCGTGCTTGATCGGGATCGGGTTCGCCGCGACGGTCATCAGCGCCGACATCAGCGGCAGCAGGCGCCGGTGCGTCGCCGCCGCCTCGGCGTTGCGGCCCGCCAGGTACGCCTCGATGATGCTCTTCATCTGCCGCCCGATGATGTTCGAGCAGGTGCAGATCACGCCGTAGCCACCGACCGATAGGAACGGCAGCGTCATGCTGTCATCGCCGCTCCAGACGCGGAACTCTGGCCCTGCGTCCTCGACAATCCGCGCGACCGCATCGCAGCTGCCGCTCGCCTCCTTGATGCCGGCGACGTTCGGGATGGCGGCGGCGCGCAGGACCGTCTCCGGCTCCATGTTGCGGCCGGTGCGGCTGGGGATGTTGTACATGACGCAGGGGATGTCGACCGCGGCCGCGATCGCCTCGAAGTGGCGGTAGATGCCCTCCTGCGTCGGCCGGTTGTAGTAGGGGACGGTGAGCAGCAGCCCGTCGACGCCGGCCCGCTGCGCCTCGCGCGACGTCTCGACGCTCTCGCGCGTGTTGTAGGTGCTCGTCCCGGCGAGGACGTGGCCGTCCTGGCCGACGGCCTCCTTGACGGCGCGGAAGAGGCCCAGCTTCTCGTCGTGGCTCAGGGTCGGCGCTTCACCCGTCGTGCCGCAGACGACGACGCCGTCGCTGCCGGAGGCGAGGAGGGCGCGCGCCAGGCGCTGCGCCTGCTTGTAGTCGACCTCGCCCGCCGCGTCGAAGGGCGTGACCATCGCCGTGATGAGCCGGCCGAAGCCGCCCGACTGCGAGCCGTTGCGCGTGTCAGACATCGCCGTCCTCCTCCGAGTCCGAAACCAATGTGGCTGCAGACCTTCAGGTCTGCCCGGTCACGCCGGCAGGGCTGAAGCCCTGCAGCTACGTTTGGCGGGGTCGTGGCTGCAGTATACGCCGTCCGACCTAGATCAGGCCGCGGGCGATGAGCTCCTCAGCGATCTGCAGGGCGTTGAGCGCCGCGCCCTTGCGCAGGTTGTCGCCGACGACCCAGTAGGCGATGCCGTTGGGGTGCGAGAGGTCGCGCCGGATGCGGCCGACGAACACCGGGTCCTTGCCCGCCGCCTCTCGCGGCTGCGGGTAGAGGCTTACCGACGGCTCGTCCTGGACGGCGACGCCCGGCGCCGCGCTCAGCAGCTCGACGACGGCCTCAGGCTCCATCGGCCGCGTCAGCTCGGCGAAGACGGCGGCGCTGTGCGCCACGAAGACCGGCACGCGCACGCATGTCGCCGCAATGGCGATGGCGTCGTCGTGCATGATCTTGCGCGTCTCGTTGACCAGCTTCCACTCCTCGCTGGTGTAGCCGTCGTCCTTCCAGGAGCCGATCTCCGGGATGAGGTTGAAGGCGATCTGATGCGGGTAGACGTGGGGCACCACCGCCTCGCCGGCCAGCGCCCGACGCGTCGTCATCTCCAGCTCGGAGACGGCCGCCCGTCCCGTGCCGGAGACCGACTGATAGGTCGCGGCGATGACCCGCTGCACGCGGTTGACCTTGTGGATTGGCCAGAG
>DATBWN010000245.1:0-5671 GCA_036514755.1 Dehalococcoidia bacterium
CGTGGGCGATGGCCGGGGCGTGGGCGTAGGCGAAGCGGGCGGGGCGACGACGAACACGGTGCACTGAGAGAGAACGCGCTCCTCGTCGCGGCCGAAGAGGACGATGAGGCGGTACTCGTCGCGGCGGCCGGGCTCGCCGCCGACTTGGAGAGCGACGAAGAGGACCTTGGCGCCCTCCAGCGCCTCGACGTCCACGGCCTGGAGCGAGGCGGACGCGGAGACGGGCTCCACGTTCACACCGGCGAGCTTGAACCCGGGCAGGTCGGCGGTGTCGAAGGCGAGAGTGGCGCGGTCGCCCTGGTCGAGGCTGATGGGCGAGGCGCCGCAGGCGATCTCGCGCACGCCGGGCGAGCGGGTCGGCAGGCTGGGCAGGAGGCCGGCGGCGCCGCCGCTCTCCAGGGAGTCGCCGACGGCAACGCCGAGGTAAGCGGCGGCCGCGGTGAGGGCGACGAGGGCGGCCAGCCAATGGCCACGGCGGCGGTCAGAGGCGAGCCAGTCGCGCAGACGCCGGAAGAAGCTCGCGTCGTCGTCCGGGGCGGGCCAGACGGGCCGGTCTGACATCGTCGCGCCCAGTCTAGCGGATGGGCGCCGGCGATTCTACGGCGGCCGTCTCAGGCGCCGGCCCGCAGGCCGCGCAAGGCGCGATACTCGTGGACGGCGGCGCCGACGTCCGCCGGCGAGGTGCGGCCCGAGAGCGCCAGGTCGTCGATCACCTCCGCCCGGCGACGCAGCTCATCGCGGTCTCGGGCGAACTGCTGCGGCTCGCCGAGCTTTTCGAAGCGGTCGCCGTCGCGGCGCCACTGGAAGAGGGATTGGCCGATAGGCCTTCCACCGTCGACCTTGTGCACCTCGTAGAGCTCCACGAGGCGGCGCCAGAGGCCGGCGTAGGTGGCACCGAAGCGCTCGATGTAGAGGACGAGCTTGAAGGTGGAGGCGAGCTCGTCGCTGACGCCGTTGCCGTAGGTGACCAGGTGGATGGCGTGCTCGACGCTGGTGGCGTGGAGGGAGGTCTGGAGGGAGTAGCCGGCGCTCAGCGCGTCAAAGACGCGGCGCACGGGCGGGCCCCAGATGTAGCCGGGCATGGGCGCGTGGTCGAACTCCGGCACGGCCAGGTAACCGCCGCGGCGCTCCTCCTTCAGGCGCTCCATGATGTCCGGGTGACCGTCGACCCAGTGGACGGGCATCTCCGGCGGTCGCATCGCCAGGATGGCGTTGGAGGTGGTGGTCTTGCCGGCGAAGCGGGGCATGGCGACGGTGAGGAACGAGACCTGCTCGTCGACGGCGGCCCAGAGGACGGCCGCCATCTCGGCGCTCATGGTGCCGTTGCGGACGAGCTCTGCCAGCGTGATCTGCGCCAATGCGCCCTCCTGAAGCGCCACCAGTATGTCGCGGGCGGCGCCTCTGCGACAAGGCGGCGGCCCGCCACGCAAAGGCCGGCCCGAACACGGGCCGGCCTGGTCCCGATTCTGGTACCCCCGGGGCGACTCGAACGCCCGCGCCCGGCTCCGGAGGCCGGTGCTCTATCCGACTGAGCTACGGGGGCACTGCCCCCATTCTAGCGCATCGCGGGCGGCGCCAGAGAACTCCACGCTCCCGTCCCCCGTCCCCTTCCGTCCCTTGACCGCCTCCGAACGGCCACTTACCGTGCGAAATGTGAAGGACGACGCGGGCTCCATCTGGTCGCGCCTCGTGCCGGGGCCGCAGCGCTTCGTGCCGCACCGCGTGGTGCGGGCGGCCCAGGCCTTCGTCCGCGTCGAGGCGTCCAGCGGTATCGTTCTCCTCGCCGCCGCCCTCGCAGCGCTCGCCTGGGCCAACTCCCCCTGGGACGGCGCCTACGTCGACCTTTGGCGTACGCGTATCGTCGTCGACGCCAGCATCTTCACCATCGACGCGGACCTGCGCCACTGGCTGAACGACGGCCTGATGACGCTCTTCTTCTTCCTCATGGGGCTGGAGATCAAGCGCGAGCTGGCGCACGGCGAGCTGTCGGACCCGCGGCGGGCGCTGCTGCCGGCCATCGCGGCGCTGGGCGGCATGGCGGCGCCGGCGGCGATCTACGCGGCGTTCAACGCGGGCGGCGCCGGCGCCGACGGCTGGGGCATCCCCATGGCGACGGACATCGCCTTCGCGCTGGGCGTGCTTTCGCTGCTGGGCCGCCGGGTGCCGTTCAGCGTCAAGGTCTTCCTGCTAGTGCTGGCCATCGCCGACGACATCGGCGCTATCCTGGTCATCGCGCTGTTCTACACGTCGCACATCGACCTCGAGGCGCTGGGCGCCGCCTTCGCGGTCTTCGGCGCCATCGTCGCGCTGAACCGCGGCGGCGTCCGCAGCGTCGACGTGTACGTCGTCCTGGGCATCGCGCTGTGGGCGGCGATGTTCGAGTCGGGCGTGCACGCGACGCTCACGGGCGTGGCGCTGGGCCTGCTGACGCCGGCGCGCTACTTCTACAGCCCTGCCGTCTTCGCCGAGACGGCGACCGACCTGGTGGGGCGCTTCCGCGAGGCGCTGGTCGCGGGCAACGAAGACGAGCAGCAGGGCGTGCTGGCGCAGATGGAGGACCTGAGCCAGGGCACGGAAGCGCCCATGGACCGGCTGGAGCGGGCGCTCCACCCGTGGGTCAGCTTCGGCGTGGTGCCGCTGTTCGCGCTGGCGAACGCCGGCGTCGGCGTCTCTGGCGATGCGATTGGCGACGCGCTGGCCAGCCCGGTGACGCAGGGCGTGGCGCTGGCGCTGCTGCTGGGCAAGCCGCTGGGCATCTTCGCCGCGACCTGGCTGGCCGTGCGCCTGCGCCTCTGCGACCTGCCGAACGGCGCTACGTGGGGGCACGTGCTGGGTGTGGGGCTCCTCGGCGGCATCGGCTTCACCGTTTCGCTGCTCATCGCCGGTCTCGCCTTCGAGGACGCGGGCACGCTGGACGAGTCGAAGCTCGGCGTGCTGGGGGCGTCGGTCATCGCCGGCGTCTGCGGCTTCGTCTACCTCTGGCTGACGACCCGGCCGACGGCGGCGCCCGTCAACGACGAGAGCTAGGCGATGATCATCGGCAAGCTGATCCTCTTCCTCGGATCGCTGCTGCTGGCGCTGGTCGTGCTCGTCATCGTCGGCGTGTTCGTCATCGCGCGGCAGCGGCTCCAGGAGATCGAGGTGACGCCGGGGCCGGTCTCGACGCAGCCGGGGACGTATCGCGTTCAGCTGGAGCACGGCGGCCGCGACCGCGAGTACCTAGTCCACGTGCCGCCGGGCGCTGGCGGCGCCTCTCTGCCGCTGTTCGTCGCGCTGCACGGCGGCGGCGGCACGGCGGAGCGCACGGACGACCTGGCGAGGCTGACGCCCATCGCCGACCGCGAAGGCTTCCTGGTGGCCTTCCCGCAGGGTATCGACAAGAACTGGAACGACGGCCGCACCGGCACCGGCTCGAAGGCGCAGAAGGAGAACGTCGACGACGTCGGTTTCATCCGCGCCGTCATCGACGACATCGCGGCGAAGCTGCCGCTCGACCGGCGGCGCGTCTACGCGGCGGGCATCTCCAACGGCGCGCTTATGTCGAGCCGGCTGGCCTGCGAGGCGGCGGACGTCATCGCGGCCGTCGGCCTTGTGGTCGCTACGGCGCCGGCGGGCTTCGAGGCCTGGTGCCGGCCGGGCCGGGGCGTGCCCGTAATCGCCTTCCTGGGCACGAAAGACCCGCTCGTGCCCTTCGAGGGCGGCGAGATCGAGGCGTTCGTGCCGTTCATCAAGCGCGGCCGCGTCGTCTCCGCCGAGGCGCTTATTGGCTTCTGGGTGCGTCAGAACGGCTGCGATCCGGCGCCGACGGTAACGGAGCTGCCGGACGTCTCGACGGGCGACCACTCGCGCGTGGTTCTGAGCGAGTACGGCGGCTGCGAGGAAGGGGCCGGCGTGGCGTTCTACCGCGTCGAGGGCGGCGGCCACACCTGGCCGGGCGGCAAGCAGTACCTGACGCGCTGGCTGGTGGGCTACACGAACCGGGACATCAGCGCCAGCGAGCTGATGTGGCGCTTCTTCGAGGCGCACGCGCTGCCTTAGGGGCCAAGCGACTACACCACCCGCGTGCGCTGGCGGTACTGCACCGCCTCGGCGACGTGGGACGTGAGCAGCGCCTCCGAGCCGGCGAGGTCGGCGATCGTGCGCGCGACCTTGAGGATGCGGTGGAAGGCGCGCGCCGAGAGCGAGAGCTGCGTCGTCGCGAGCTTGAGGAAGGCGCGACCCTGCTCGTCCAGCCCCGTCTGGCAGAACTCGCGCACATCGGCGGGCGACATGTCGGCGTTGGCCCGCGCCGGCCGGCCGGCGAAACGGTCGATCTGCAGCCGCCGGGCGCGGTCGACGCGCTCTCGCACCTCGTTCGAGGCCTCGGCCGGCGCGAGGGACGATAGCTTCTCGTAGTCCACCCGCGGCACCTCGACGAAGATGTCGACGCGGTCGAGCAACGGTCCGGAGATGCGGCGCTGGTAGCGGGAGACGGTCGATTCGGAGCACACGCAGGCCTTGACGGGGTCGCCGTAGTTGCCGCAGGGACACCCGTTCAAGTCAGAACTACACCAATCTGCAGAGAGTTCTGGTGCTCTGATGGCTGCGAGGCCCCTGCCACTCGAAGCCATCCTCGCCCTGCTTCGGGACGTCAAAGGCCCGGACTCGAACGGCTGGTACACAGCTCGGTGCATCTTCCACGCTGACAGCGGCCGCGCGAACCTCCGGCTGAACGAAAACGGTTTCCGCTGCATGCGTTGCCAGCAGAGCGGCTCGCTGCCCGACCTGGCAGCGAAGCTGCACGTCAGGCCTGACGATGCCCTCGACGATCGCATGGACGCAGTCTATGACTACCGCGACGAAGAGGGCCGCCTCCTCTTCCAGGTCGTCCGCTTTCGCTTTCCGAAGGACTTCAGGCAGCGCCGTCCGGATGGCCCAGGCCGCTGGGTCTGGAACCTGACGGGGGTGCGCCGTGTCCCTTACCGGCTCCCTGAGCTGCTGCAGAGTGACCGCGCTGAAGTCGTCTTCATCCCCGAAGGGGAGAAGGATGTCGAGCGCCTTCGCTCTCTTGGCCTCGTCGCCACATGCAACCCGATGGGCGCTGGGAAGTGGCGCCAGGAGTTCAACCATCACTTCCGCGGACGAAAGGTCGTCGCAGTCGAGGACAACGACGAGGAAGGCCGCAAGCATGCCGCAGGCGTCATGCGACAGCTATCCACCGTCACCACGCAGGCTGGAGTCCTCAGGCTGCCGGGGCTGCCCCTCAAGGGGGACGTTTCCGAGTGGCTGGACGCGGGCGGTACCAAGGAGCAACTCCTGGCTTTGGCAGCAGCGGCTATCCCCGCGTCAGGCACCAGCTTCGACGGGCTGATCAGCGCCCGAGACCTCATGAGCATGCAGATTCCCGAGCCGCGCTGGGCCATCCCAGGACTTCTGCCTGAGGGTTTGTCGATCCTCGGCGGCAAGCCCAAGACGGGCAAGTCGTGGCTGGCGCTGCAGTGGTCCGTCGCCGTCGCGGCAGGCGGTACAGCGTCCGGAGAGGTCGCGGTCGAACAAGGTCAGGTCTTGTACCTTGCCCTCGAAGACACGAACCGGCGCCTGCAGGACCGGCTGGGCCTCCTTCTTGGAGGCGGACAAGCTACGCCCACGCTCGCGCTCGGCACCAAGTGGGATCGACTGGACGAGGGCGGAC
>DATBWN010000246.1:0-2249 GCA_036514755.1 Dehalococcoidia bacterium
CTCTGGCAGCGCTGCATGGAGCTGGAGATTCCCGTGCTGCTCCACACCGGCCAGACCGGCGTCGGCGCCGGCATGCGCGGCGGCGGCGGCGTCAAGCTGAAGTACGGCCAGCCCATCCCCTACATCGACGACATGGCCGCCGACTTCCCCGACCTCAAGATCATCATGGCCCACCCGTCCGTGCCGTGGCAGGAGGAGCAGCTCTCCGTCCTCGTCCACAAGCCGAACGTCTACATGGACCTCTCCGGCTGGTCGCCGAAGTACTTCCGGCCGATCCTCGTCCAGTACATGAACAGCCTGGTGCAGGACAAGGTCCTCTTCGGCTCCGACTACCCGGCGCTGATGCCCGACCGCTGGCTGCGCGACTTCGAAGGCCTGGAGGTCAAGCCGGAGGTGCGCCAGAAGATCCTCGTCGAAAACGCCAGGAAGCTGCTGAAGCTCTAGGGCGTTTCCGAAGGCTCCGGCGGCGGCGTTGGCGGCTCCGTGGGTATAGGCGTTGGCGGCTCCGTGGGTATAGGCGTCGGCGGCTCCGTGGGTATAGGCGTCGGCGGCTCCGTGGGTATAGGCGTCGGCGGCACAGGCGTCTCCGTCGGCGGCACAGGCGTCGCTGTCGGGGGCACAGGCGTCGCTGTCGGGGGCAGCGGCGTCGGCGTCGACGTGCGCGGCCGCGGCGTGTTGGTTGCCTCGACGGTCGGCGTCGGCGTGAGAGTGCTCGTCGGGGTTGGTGAAGGCGGCTCCGGTGTCGCCGTCGGCGTGCCGGGCCCCGGCGTCGGCGTTGGCGTGCCCGGCCGCGCCGTTGGCGTGACCGGCTCCGGCGTGGGCGTCGCCGTCGGTATCAGCGGTTGCGCCGGCGGCGGTGTCCGTGTCGCGGTGGCGGTGAACCTGGCCGTCACCACCGGCGTCGGCGTCGGCGGGACAACCCGCGCCCGTACTACCAGCGGTGTCGGCGTCACCTCCGGCGGCAGCGCCTCGCCCGCTGCCTGCTCCCGGACGCGGACTTCGCAGTCGGAGACGATGCTCACCGCGCCGGTGCTGAAGGTCACGCGCAGGCGGTACTCGGCCGTGCCCCCGACCGGCCCCTCGGTCTGGTGGGCTTGGACCAGGACGCTCAGCTTGTCTCGGGCCTTCGCCTCCAGCGCCGCCTGCGCCGCGTCTGGCGAGGCGGCCGCCACGCTGACGTCGCTGATGTGGTAGCCGAGCAGCGGCTGCACATCGAACACCAGAATGGTGCTGCCGCCTTCGTCAAACTCGATGAGAGGCGCCTCGCACGCGGCCTGGGTCGCGCCGAGGACGCTACTGGAGCGCTGGGAGAGGTTCCCTTCCGCGTCTTCGTCCCAGACCACGAGACTGCCGACGATGTAGACGGAAATCACCGCGGCGACGAGCGCAGCAACAAGCAGGTTCAACTTGAACGAACTCATCGACCCATGTCGCTCTTGTTCAGGGCGGGGTCAGATCGTACCACGGCTTCGGGAGCGTTTTCGCTTTCTGTCGCGCATTGGTCACACCGCCAGGAACCCTAAAGCTACGAACGATCAGCAGGCCGCCGTGTTACGATCCGCAGCGGCCGCGGGAGAAGCGGCGCCCACCGGC
This sequence comes from Dehalococcoidia bacterium, assembly GCA_036514755.1. Classification (GTDB taxonomy): domain Bacteria; phylum Chloroflexota; class Dehalococcoidia; order DSTF01; family WHTK01; genus WHTK01. Next base: position 1,594 of record DATBWN010000246.1, read on the forward strand.
GATATCCGCAGCGGGCGGAGATACTCGCAGAGATTGCAGTAACGTCCGAACGTCAGGCGGTGCCGCGGCGTGTGGCTTTAGGATGTCCTGCGGGGGATAGACGGGAGCGCTTGAGTCAAGAGATCGGTGGCCGATCTGCCGCGGCGTCTAGTCAGGCGGAGAAGGCGTTAGTGGGTCACTCTGAACGGCTGGTGCCAGCCACACGTTCGTGGTGAGCCTGTCGAACCACGCTTCCTCGTCGAGCGGATCGTCCTTCGACAAGCTCAGGACGAACGATGCTCAAACTGACCCACTGCCGAGAAGGCCTGGCCCAGCGTGACTATCGGCTTTCTGCCGCGCGAGCGCTTTGCGGTGCTCCGGCGAAGCCGCCCGCGCCTCACTAGCGCGAGCTAGGCGGTCGACGCCGGCCAGGTGATGTCCGGGACCCGCCCCGACTCCTCGTCGCTGGCGCGGGCCTCCTCGATGCGTTGAACAGCGCCAGCGCCACAGCGATGAGAGTCGCGCCCAGTCCGATGAGCAGGTGGGATGGGCTCTCGACGAGCTGCTCCAAGTAGCCGCCGCTTCCGGACGTCGGCAGACCGGCGCTTGGGCCGACATCTGCCTCCGAGGTCGGTGGTCTGGGCGCAGGCGTGGTAGTGACCGCGACGTCCGTCTCA
>DATBWN010000247.1:0-2196 GCA_036514755.1 Dehalococcoidia bacterium
GCGTCTCTCGATCGCCTCATAGATGACTTCCTCCGGTCGCCGCCGAGCGCCGGCGCCAACGTCATCGAGCTCTCGGAGCGCTGGCAGGAGCCGTTCCGGCGCTTCCTGGGCGTCGACCCGACCGGCGACGCCCGCTGGCAGAGGCTGCGAGCGCGCCTGGAGGCGGCGTCCGGCGTCTACGACAACGGCCTGCTCACCTACTACGTTGCCAGCAGCCCGCCGGGCTCCGAAGTGCTCCCCTCCGAGGCGCCGCGATGAACTTCGTCTTCGTTGCGGTGGGGATCGGCAGTCGCGCCGCCGGCGGCGACGTCATCGCCATCGAGGTCGCCAGGCGGCTGGCGCGCGCCGGTCACGGCCTGAGCGTGCTCACCTCCGAGGAGGGCCGGGAGATCTGGCAGGCGTCCGGCGTGGCGGCGGAGTACTGGGTGTTCGACAGGCAGAGGTGGCGCGTCCCTTCGACAGGCTCAGGGCGCGGCGCCGGCGAGCTCGTCGGCGGCGGGCTGGCGCTGACGCGCCGGCTCCTGAAGGCGACGGCGTTCGCCCTCAGACGGCGAGCAGACAGGTCCGTGGTCATCGCCGCAAGCGACATGCTCCAGGACGTGGTGGCGGGCGCGGCGCTGCGCGGTCGCGGCAGCCGGCGCCTGGCGATCTTTCACATGGTGAACCCCTCGCCCTTCCGGGGCTACGCTCACGCCTTCGACGGCGCGGCGCCGCCGGCGCTGGACCTGCGCGCCGGACTCAACTTCCTGCAGCAGCGCCTCGCCCTGCTCTGGCTGCGACGCTGCTACGACATCGTCATCACCCAGACGCCGGCGAACCGCCGCTTCCTCGAGGCACACCTTAAGCCGTCGCAGGTCCTACCGCGGGACCTGCCCTACGGCGTCGACTTCGGAGAAGACGCCGACTCCGACCACCTGGAGGAGCCTACATTCGACGCCTGCTGGCTGGGCAGGTACCACCCCCAGAAGGGCCTGGACGACCTGCTGCGAGTCTGGCAGCTCGTCGTGCGGGAGCGGCCGTGGGCGAGGCTGGCCCTCATCGGCGACGTCGCCGAGGCAATGGCGCCGCGGATCGAGGCGATGGGCCTGGCCGAGAACGTGGCCTGCCTCGGCTACCTCAGCGGCGCGGCCAAGCTGCGCGCCCTGCGGCAGAGCCGGCTCTTCCTCTTTCCCAGCCGCTTTGAGGGCAAGCCCGTGGCCATGGCCGAGGCGCTCGCTTGCGGCCTGCCTGTCGTGGCCTACGACCTGCCAGTGTACGAAGGGGCGTTCGCCGGCGGCCTCGTCCGCTGCGCCATCGGCGACGTGGCGGAGATGGCCGGGCAGGTCCTGCGCCTCCTCGACGACGGCGAGGCGCTTCGAGCGCTGTCGCGGGCAGCGCGAGAGGCGGTCGCCGGCCAGACCTGGGAGGCGAGCGCGCAGCTGGTCCTGGAGGCGGCGACCGCCGCGATGGGGAGCGCCCCGACGAAGTCGGGGGAGGCGGTGGCAGCGTGATGAGCCCGAGCGAGTATCGGCGCGATGTCTTCCTCTCGCCGCTGTGGAAGCTGCACGTCGGCTACCACCTGAACGAGCTGGCCCCTTATCCGCCGGACGGCTATCGGTTCGTCATGGCGGCGAAGAAGCGCGGCGCGCGCGTCTTCGACCTCGCCAGCAAGCTGCCGCTCGCCCTCTCTCTCCTGCACGGCGCCGCGCGGCTGGCGCCCATCAACCTCCTCAAGTCGGCGCTCGACGCCCGCCTCGGCGGCGTGCCGCCGGACGTCGCGCTGACCTACTGCTGCCACCACGTCAGCTTCGACGAGAGGCCGTGGGTCATCGAGATGGACGCGGTCTGGGACCCCATCGGCCCCGACCCGCGCCAGTTCCGGCGCTACTGGCCCAAGGCCGACGCCATGCTCGCCTCCGACGCCTGCAAGCGCGTCCTCGTCTTCAGCGAGTTCTCCCGGCAGACCCTCCTGTCGATCTCCCGTCACGAGGGGATGGAGGAGAAGGTCGTCGTCCTGCCGAGGGCGGTCCGCGCGAAGGAGCATGTGCCGCGCCGCCGGCCGGGGCGCGCGTTCAACCTGCTCTTCGTCGGCTCGGCCAACGTCGCCGGCATGTTCGAGATGCGAGGCGGCAAAGAGGTGCTGGCGGCGTTTCGAAGCCTGTCGCGGCGTTATCGGGATGTCCGGCTGACGATCCGCGCGGGGATGCCGCGCCGGCT
>DATBWN010000248.1:0-2040 GCA_036514755.1 Dehalococcoidia bacterium
CCAGATCAGGTTGCGCAGCGGCCGCGGCGGCCCCTTCAGCGAGAGCATCTGGCCGCGCATCGGCCGCACCGGCACGTAGGCGCCGAGCCTTCGCGCCAGGGCCGCCGTCCACGGCCCGCAGGCCAGCAGCACCGCGTCCGCCTCGTGGATGGCAGCCGGTGTCTCAACGCCCCAGACGCGACCGCCCGCCCGCCGAAAGCGCCTGACCGGCGCCCGTGTTTCGATGAGGACGCCGAGGCGCCGCGCCGCCTCCGCCAAAGCGTGCGTCAGGCGGTGCGGGTCGACGTACTGTCTCTCCGGCAGGACGTAGGCCGCGAGCGCCTTCGGGCTGGCCTGCGGCTCCACCACTAGTATCTCGGGCCCCCGCAGCCAGTAGCCGTCCGACTCCGCCCGCGCCCCGAAGCGCCGCCGGAGGTCGCTCGCCTCTCGCTCCGTCAGGGCAATCTGCAAGACGTCGGTGCGCCGGTGGCGCACGTCGACGCCCGTCGCCGCCAGCTCCGGCAGCAGCGTCTCGTACAGCGCCAGGCTGTGCCGGCTCAGCTCCTCGAAGGCCGGGCCGCGCTCGCCCTCGTCGGAGAGGGCGGCGAGCATGCCGGCGGCGGCGCCTGAGGCCTCTCCCGCCAACCCTTCCCGCTCCAGGAGCGTCACGTCGGCGCCCTCGCGCGCCAGGTAGTAGGCCGTCGCGCAGCCGATGACGCCGCCACCGACGACCACTACTTCCGGCAACGGCCGCTAGCCCCCGCCGACCATGCGCACGATCTCGACGGCGTCGCCGTCGCGCAAGACGACCTCCTCGTAGCGGTCGCGGGGGATGACCTCGCCGTTGTGCGCCACGGCGATGGTGCGCCGGTTCACGCCCAGCTCGTCAAGCAGTTCCGGCAGGGTCATTCCGGCTGCGACAACGCGTTCCTTGCCGTTGAGCATGAGGCGGACGGCGTTACTATGCCCGCTTGCCAGTCTGCCAGTCTGCCCTTGGGTCACGCGCTCTTGCCCATCGCCTCCGCCCGCTTCGACCAGGCCTCGCGCAGGGCCTGGCTCAGCGCCTCGGCGGCCGCCTTGGGGTCGTCCGCGCCCGCGATGGCCGAGATGACGGCGACGCCGGCGGCGCCCGCCTTTATGACCTCCGCCACCTTCTCCGGGGTGATGCCGCCGATGGCCAGCACCGGCAGGGCGCTGTCCTTCGTGATGTCGGTGATCAGGCCGGGGCCCACCGGCTTGACGCCCGGCTTCGAGGGGCTCTTGTAGATCGTGCCCGCCAGGACGAACTCAGTGCCGTCACGGCTCGCCTGCAGCGCCGACTCGGCGTCGTGCACGCTGCGGCCGAGCACGGCGTACTTGCCGATGAGCCCGCGGGCGACGCGTGTCGGCAGGCCGTCCTCCGGCAGCTGAACGCCGTCCGCGTCCACGGCCAGCGCCACGTCGACGCGGTCGTTGATGATGAGGAGCGCCTTGCCGCGCGTCACCGTCTTCAGGCGCCGCGCCAGCGCCGCCAGCTCGCCCGCCGGCGTCTCGCGGTCGCGCAGCTGCACCATCGTCACGCCGCCGGCCACCGCCTCCGCGACGACCTTCTCGACGTCGCCGCCCTTGACGGCCGACTTGCCGACGACGAAGCAGAGCACGGGTGGCCTGAGACGGCCGATGCGGCTTGGCAGCGCCATGAAAACCCCCTCCTAGTCCGACTACGTCCTAGCGACGCGGCGTCGCCACGCCCTCAAGCGGGCTGCTGGCCGAGGCGTACGCCTTTCGCTCGATGCGGCCGGCGCGGTACGCCAGGCGGCCCGCCTCCACGCCGAGCCGGAACGCCTCCGCCATTCGCACCGGGTCTTTCGCCCGCGCGATGGCTGTGTTGACCAGCACCGCGTCCGCGCCCAGCTCCAGCGCCAGCGCCGCCTCCGAGGGAGAGCCCAGGCCGGCATCGACGACCACTGGCACGCCGGCGTTCTCGATGATGATCTGGATCTCCTCCAGCGTAAAGATACCGCGCCCCGAGCCGATGGGCGAACCGAGGGGCATGACCGTGGCGCAACCGGCCTCCTCCAG
>DATBWN010000249.1:0-2950 GCA_036514755.1 Dehalococcoidia bacterium
CGGGCGCTTCAAGGCGAAGACGAAGCCGGCGGTCGGGAATCACGAATACAACATGCCTGGAGCGGCCGGCTATTACGATTACTTCGGAGCCGCGGCCGGCGATCCGGCGAAGGGCTATTACAGCTTCGACGTTGGTGCCACGTGGCACGTGGTGGCGCTCAACTCGAACTGCTCGGTCGTATCGTGCGCGGCAGGCTCCGCCCAGGAGCAGTGGCTTCGTAACGACCTTGCCGCCACATCCCGCGCCTGCGTCCTGGCGTTCTGGCACCATCCACGCTTCTCCTCTGGCAGCCATGGCAGTAACACGGCGGTGGCGTCGTTCTGGAATGCTCTCCAGGCCCGCGGCGCGGAGCTCGTGCTCGTCGGCCATGACCACGACTACGAACGCTTCGCTCCGCAGCTTCCCAGCGGGATAGCCGACGCGGCCGGCATAACCGAATTCATCGTTGGCACCGGCGGCAAGAGCCTGTCGGCGTTCGGAACGACGAAGGCGAACAGCGCCCTGAGGTTCGGGAGCTTCGGCGTCCTGCGGTTGACCCTGGGAGACGGCGCTTACGCGTGGCAGTTCGTCGACGAGGCTGGAGGGATCCTCGACAGCGGCACCGGTTCATGTCACTGAGCTGGTCTCTGGCCCTCGGTCAGGCCACGGATTGGATGAGGAGGAGCGGATGCTAAGCGCCCAGGACAACGAGCTTCTGACCCGCACCGGCCCCGGCACGCCCATGGGCGCGCTCTTTCGCCGCTTCTGGCTGCCGCTGCTCCTGCCGTCCGAGCTGCCGGCGCCGGACTGCCCGCCCATCCGCGTCCGCGTCCTCGGCGAGGACATCGTCGCCTTCCGCGACACGGACGGCCGCGTCGGCTTCATCGCGCAGGCCTGCCCGCACCGGGGCGCCAGCCTCTTCTTCGGCCGCAACGAGGAGTGCGGCCTGCGCTGCGTCTACCACGGCTGGAAGTTCGATGTCGAGGGCAACTGCGTCGACATGCCCTCGGAGCCGGCGGAGTCGAACTTCAAGCAGAAGGTCAAGGCGACGACCTACGCGTCGGCGGAGTGGGGCGGCCTGGTCTGGATCTACATGGGACCGAAGGAGAAGCAGCCGCCCCTGCCCCAGTACGAGTTCTGCGTCCGCCACGAGGCCGGCCGCTACGAGAACACGCACGTCTGGAAGTGGATCCAGGAGTGCAACTACGCCCAGGCGCTGGAGGGGAACATCGACACGGCGCACATCACATACCTCCACCGCCGCAAGATCAGCCGCGGCCCCGGCTCCGAGTACGGCATCAATCCGGACGGCCCCGCCGTCGTCAAGGTCACGCCCACCGAGTTCGGCTTCGCCTACGGCGGCCGTCGCGACACCGCGGACGGCCGCTACTACTGGCGCGTCACGCCCTACATGCTGCCCACCTTCACCTCTATCCCCGCCCCCGCCTTCAACGGCAGCGGCCACTTCCTCATCCCCCGCGACGACGAGACCGCCTGGTGGCTCGTCGTCCAGCCCGACTACCGCGCAGTCGAGGGCCGGCCACCCTTCGCCGACATCATCCCCGGCACCTGGCGCATGAAGGCCAATCGCGACAACGACTACCTCCTCGACCGGGAGCTGCAGCGCACCACGACCTACACCGGCCTGCCCGGCAACCGCGTCGAGGACGGCGCTATCATCGAGTCCATGGGCCCGATCTACGACCGCTCGCGCGAGCACCTCGGCACCATAGACGGCGCCGTCATCCACATGCGGCGCCTGATGATCCGCCTGGCGAAGCAGCTGCAGCAGGGCATCGAGCCGGAGATACTGCAGCACCCGGAGTGGTTCCGCGCCCGCCCTGTGGAGGTGGTCAACGGGGAGCCCGACTTCCTGCCCGTTTGGCAAGCGGACCGCGCCGCCTTCCTCGCCGAGAACGTCCTGGTTGCCCCGCTCATCGAGGCGGGGCGCTGAGTGTCGTTGCGAGGCCCTGAGCCCTGCGAAGGGCCGTGGCAATCTTTGACGCCTCGCAAGGATAGAGGCTAAGGGAGGTGCATCGTGGCTAACCCGAAGATCGGCAACGTCGAAATCGTCCCCCTGCTGGACATCGAGTTCAGCTTCCCACTGGGCAACGTCTTCCCGGACGTGCCCGCCTCTGCCTGGGAGCCCTACGAGCGCGCCTACCCTGAAGCGACGCAGAAGGGCAACTACCTGACCAACGCCCAGGTCTACGCCCTGCGCGCCGGCGGCCAGACCGTCATCATCGACGCTGGCATCGGTCCCGGCGCCGGCGGCAAGCTGGACGCGGACCTGCGGGCCAAGGGCATCGACCGCGCCGAGGTCGATGTCGTCATCTTCACCCATCTCCATCCGGACCACGTCGGCTGGGCGGTGCGCGACGGCAAGGCCTTCTTCTCGAAGGCCCGCCACGTTATCCCGAAGGCGGACTGGGAGTACTTCCGCTCGCCCGGGCAGGCGGCCCAGAACCAGCACGTCGCGGCGATGGAGCCGCTGGCGCAGGCCGGCGCCATTGAGCTGGTGGAGGGCGAGAAGAGCGTGACGCCGGAGCTGACGCTGCTGCCGACGCCCGGCCATACGCCGGGCCACCAGAGCATCCTCATCGCCTCGGCTGGCGAGCGCGCCTACGTCGTGGGCGACGTCGTCCACCACCCGGCGCAGCTGCAGGAGACGGCCTGGTGCCCCGACTTCGACGCCGACAAGGTGACATCGACGGCATCGCGCCGCAAGCTGCTCGACCGCCTGGAGTCAGAGGGCTGCCTCTTCGCCGCCTGTCACTTCCCGGTGCCCGGCCTCGGCCGCATCGCCGTCGTGGAGGGCCGGCGCTCCTTCCAGCCGCTGTAGACCGTCCGGCTCTCAAGTAGAGCGCCGGGTCTCTCGACAATCCTCTGGGCCCCGAGAGCCTGTTAGCCGGGCACGAGACGCTGCGTAACCGACGCTAGCTGGCGAGGCGCAGCAGCCGGCGGTCGCTA
>DATBWN010000250.1:0-2533 GCA_036514755.1 Dehalococcoidia bacterium
CCGGCCGCCGCGCCCTGGTCGAAGCGGGCGAGGGCGTGCAGCCGCGCCGGCAGGTTCCCCGTCCGCCGCCGCCGGTCCACCTCCAGCTCGCGGATCCCTGCCAGGAGCTCCGGCGCCGAGAAGCGCCGCGACGAGACCGCCCGCAGCACCCGCTCGTGCGTCGTCGGCTCCAGGCGCTCGTGCTCGCCGATGAGGCTCTCGCGCAGCTTCTCGCCCGGGCGCAGCCCCACGTACTGGATCTCGATGTCCCTGCCGGGCTCCATGCCGCGCGAGCGGATCAGCCGCTCCGCCAGCTCGCCGATGCGCAGCTCCTCGCCCACGTCGAGCAGGAAGACCTCGCCGCCGCGCGAGAGCGCCGCCGCCTGCACCACCAGCCCCGCGACCTCGTTGACGGTGAGGAAGTAGCGCGCTACTTCAGGGTCGGTCACGCGCACCGGCCCGCCGCCCTCGATCTGGCGCGCGAACAGCGCGAGCACCGTCCCCCGCGAGTCGATGACGTTGGTCAGGCGCACGGCGCAGAAGCGCGTCGGCCCTTTCATCGACGTCACCAGGAGCTCGCCCACCCGCTTCGTCGCGCCGTAGACGCTGGCCGGGTTCACGGCCGTGTGGCTGGAGAGGAAGATCACCTGCTCCGCCGCCACCGCCTGCGCCGCCTCGAAGACGTTGAGCGTGCCCAGCACGTTCGTCTCGAAGCCCTGGTCTGGGTGTTCCTCGAGCATCGCCACGTGCTTGTAGGCGGCGAGGTGGAAGACGACCTGCGGTCGCGTCGCCTCGAAGATGTCGACTAGCCTCTGGCGGTCTGTGACGCTACACAGCCAGTGCTCGATCGGCCGGCTGGGGGCGCTCTTCTGCTGCAGCTCCAGGCGCAGCTCGTAGAGGCCCGTCTCGCTCGTGTCCAGCAGGTGCAGCGCCGCCGGGCCGAGGCCGAGCACCCGTCGCGCCAGCTCGGCGCCGATGGAGCCCGCTGCGCCCGTGATGAGCACCACGCGGCCGTGGACCGATCGCCGGCAGGCCTCGTCGTCCACATCCAGGGCCTCGCGCGCAAGCAGGTCCTCCACCGTGATCTCGCGCATCTCCACCCGCTGGGCGCGACCCTCCATCACGTCGGCCAAGCCGGGCACCAGGCGCACCGGCACCTTCGCCGGCTCCACCAGCGCCAGCACCTCCTGCAGGCCCGGCGCCCGCTCTGGCGGCTGCGCCAGCGCGACGAGGTCGATGCGCTGCTCCCGGATTACGTTCGGGATGTCGTAGCGGCCGCCGACCACCGGTATGCCGTGCACGCGCTTGCCGCGCAGGCCGGCGTTGTCGTCGATGAAGCAGACGGCGCGATACGGCTGGCTGCGGTTGTGCTGCAGCTCCCAGGCGAGGAGCTGCCCCGTATCGCCGGCGCCGACGATGAGCACGCGCTGCTGCGGCCCCTCCGCCACCGCCAGGCCGGACGCCGTCCACAGGCGCGGCAGGATACGCGCCATGCCGTGGAAGAGGAAGATGAAGGCGGCGCTGATCACGTTCACGGAGAGCGGGATCGGCCGCTTGGGCAGGAGGATCTGTACGGTCAGGATGCCCGCCGTGACGATGCCGACGGCGACGGCCAGCAGCAAGGCGTCGCGGACGCTGCCGTACTGCCACGCCGTCCGATAAACGCCCAGCACCTGGTAGGCCAAGATGTAGGAGAAGGCGATGAGCGGCCCCGCCCAGGCCAGCTGCCGCCACGACTCGCCCGGCACGTCGCCGTCAAACTTCAGCGACAGCGCCAGCACGTAGCTCAGGAGAACAATCGAGATGTCGAGCAGGAGGGAGAGGGCGAGGCGGCCGCTGCGGAGCAACCAGTCGCGCCGGCCGGCGATGGCGGGGGCGTCGCCCTTCATCGGGCGCCCTCTCGGCGGAGGACGACGCCGAGCGTCTTCAGCATGATCTGCACGTCGACCCAGAACGGGTGTTTGTCGACGTAGGCGAGATCGTAGGCCATGATCTCGGCGTAGGTCAAATCGGTGCGGCCGTTGATCTGGGCCAGGCCCGTGATCCCAGGCTTCACGGCGTGACGCCGGCGCCACTCCGGCCGGTACTGCGCCACCAGCTCCGGCTCGTCCGGGCGCGGCCCGACGACGTGCATGTCGCCGCGCAGGACGTTCAGCAGGTTCGGCAGCTCGTCCAGGCTGCAGGCGCGCAGTGCCCGGCCGATGGCCGTCTTCGTCCCCCGCGGCCGGAACTGAAACGACTCGATGTCGCCCACCTCGGAGGCAGCGCGCGCCTCTTCCGGCGGCGCCACCGTCATCGAGCGGAACTTGAGCACCTCGAAGGGCTTCTCGTCCTTGCCGACGCGCTTCTGGCGGAAGAGCACCGGCCCCGGCGACTCCAGCTTGATGAGCAGCGCGATGAGCGCCAGCAGCGGGCTCAGCACCACCAGCGCCAGCGTCGCCACGATGACGTCGAAAACGCGGCGCTGCTCCTCCTCAGCGGCCGCGCAGTCGCCCTTGAGCGCTTCTCGTCTACTCAACGGAGCTCTCTTCCTGTCATTGCGAGCAAGGCGAAG
>DATBWN010000251.1:0-8216 GCA_036514755.1 Dehalococcoidia bacterium
CGTCGCCTCCACCGCCCTCCTGGAGCAAAACCCCAGCCCCACAGAGCACGAGATCAGGTTCTGGCTCGCCGGCAACCTCTGCCGCTGCACCGGCTACGACAAGATCGTCCGCGCCGTCCAGAGCGCGGCCACGAAGATGAAGGGATAGCCCGTGGCCGGAGGACTAACGGCCCATCCTTGACCGAGGACGCAGAGGGGAAGTGGCGCGCCACTTCCCCTCTTGCTTATGCTGAGGCAGAGATGGTCACCATCCACATACCCGCGGCCCTGCGCAGCTTGAGCGGCGGCCGCGAGACCGTCCAGGTTGCCGGCGGCAGCAGCCTGCGCCAGGTCTTCCAGCGCCTCGACGCCGAGTGCCCAGGGATCATCGACCGCCTCACGCTCGAGGGCGACATCCACCCGGCCATCGCCGTCTTCATCGACGACGAGCAGATTTCCCAGGGCCTCATCGAGCCCGTCGCCGAGGACGCGACCATCCGTCTCCTGCCCGCCCTCGGCGGGGGGTCACTAGCGTGACGGCATCTGGCCGTCGCTCTCTATGAAACCTTTCAGTGAGTCCCAGCGACCGACGCCAAACCAGGCGTCGCCACGGAGCATCTGAGGTGTCTCGCTGATGCCGACCGCGCGCTGCCTCTGGTGCACGGATCCGCCATACGAGGAAGTGGCCGTCCTCAAATGGCGCGGCGACGATAAGGCGCGGCTCACCATCGCCCTCTGCCGCAAGCACCTTGCCCGTCTGCAAAAGGCAGGTGAGCGCGGCCGCGAGACCAAGGGCTGGTTCTACAAGCTCGGCTGGTGGTGAGGCCAGCGCCCTGGCATCTGGCTATCGCTCCTCCCTCGACAGGCGGCACTAACCCTTCACCTGGTTGTTCAAGGCGGGACGGGCGTTTGTTCATCCCGAGCGGGTGCAGGGCGCAGCGCCTGCCGGGGGTGTGGGGGTGTCCCCCACTCAACACCCTTCTATTGAATGGCAAAGCAGACAAGCGCGCAGCGCGAAGGATGCGAAGCCTCAGGCGCGCTCCCGGCTTGCCAGCCCTCGACCGCAGTGGCAGGATAGCCGAAAACTAGACGTGAGCAGCGAAGCGCCGTCGCGGACTCAGCGGCCAGGCCTCCCCTTCCCGCTGCAGGAGGGCGAGCAGATTCTCGTCATCTGCCGGCGGCATTGGCTCTACCTCTGGCCGAACATCCTCCTCCTGCTCCTCTTCGCCATCGCGCCGCCGGCGGTCGTCGCCGTCCTCCTCAGCGCCGCGGACGCCTACGAGGGCACGCTCGCGCGCATCTTCTGGGTCGCGGCCGCCGTCTGGCTCATCTACTGGGCGGTGCGCGCCTTTCTTGCCTGGTACCGCTACCACAACGACATCTGGGTGGTGACGAACCAGCGCCTCGTCGACAGCTTCAAGCGTCACCCCTTCAGCCTGCGCATATCGACGGCAGACCTGATCAACATCCAGGACATGACTATCGAGCGCAGCGGCGTCCTGCGCACGCTGATGGACTACGGCAACATCGTCTGCCAGACGGCGGCGGAGCAGCAGGACTTCCGCCTCATCGGCATACCGGACCCGCGCGCCACCCAGGCGCTGGTCGACCGGGAGCGCGACCGCGAGCGCCTGCGCGTTCGCCAGGCGGAACTGTAACGCCGACCGCCTGCCGACGTTCTAGTTAGTGGCTGCAAGGACTGCAGCTCACATAGCCTAGGGACGGGCGTTGGGTAAGCCGGGTGGCATCGATCCGACATCCGAAACTGGTTGCCAGCGGGTGACGGGGAGCCGAATGGCAAAACCGACCGGCCTGCTTCCTTCCTGAGAAGGAGCAGGTCTTCTGTTTGTCCAGCGCGGTCCCGGTCAGAAATGGGAGAAGGAGGGGCGCGAAAAGCGCCGGCGCGGCGCGAGCCGTACACCCGCTGCAAGCTGGTCGCTCCTCCTCCAACGCGACTCGCGCCGCCGCTCCACCTCTAGTTCTCGCGCGACCTCCTTCTCCCTCGTTTGACCCCCTCGAGCTAGCGCCCTTCCTTCCTCGATCTGCCGCTGCGGGCCGCGATGCCGCGCAGGGGCCGGCGCCGCGTCTCGCCTTCCGGCTTGGCCTCCGGCGCTGCCTCTTCGCCCGGAGCCGAAGGCGGCGCGGGTGCTTCCGTGAGCAGCGTTTCGCGGTGGGCGAGGATGTAGTCGAGGCCGACGCGCCCGGCGGCGGTCAGGGGCAGCGCCAGCAGCACGCCGACGACGCCCAGCAACTCCGCTCCCGCCAGCACGGCGATGAGGACGATGAGGGGCGGCAGGTTCAACGTGCGGCCGTAGACGCGCGGCACCAGGTAACGGTCTTCGAACTGCTGATAGGCGACCATGCCCACGAGCACCGCCAGCGCCCGCGTAGAGGAATCCTGCAGCGCCGTCGCCACCGGCGGTATCGTCGCGATGAGGGCGCCGACCAGGGGGATGACGTCGGCAAACGCGGCGAGCACGGCGAAGGCGAGGGGGTTTGGCACACCGATGACCTGCAGCAGCGTGAACGTGAACAAGGCGATGGACAGGGACGTGATCACCTGGCCGCGCAGGTAGCCGCCCACGACGCGCGTCAGCGATAGGAAAAGCCAGTTCGCGTCCACCTTGCGGTCCGCCGGGATGAACTGGCTGATGAAGCCGCCCAGCCGCGGCGTCTCCGCCAGAAGGTAAGCCGTCATGACGATCACCGTGATGACGGAGACCGTCGTCGAGAGCAGGCGCTGGCCGTAGTCGACGGCGGCGCGGCCGGAGATGAGCGAGTCCCAGTCGACGTTGCGCGCCCGCTCTTGCAGCTCGACCTTGATGCCGACCCCGGCTAGGAGCTCCTCGATCTCGCGCGCCGATTCCGGCAGGTTGTCGCGCACGCTTTTCAACTCGTCGATCATCGCCGGCACCATGAGGCCGGAGAGGCCGGCCGTGACGGCAACGATCGCCGCCATCAGGACGAGCACGGCGCCGCTGCGCGGCAGCCCGAAGCGAACGAGACCGTCCACGTAGGGCAGCAGGCCCAGCATGAGGATGAGGGCGATGAGGACGATGAGGATGACGGACCAGAGCTGGATGGCCGCCCAGGCGGCAAGGAGCGCAAGCGCGATGACTAGTATGCCGCGATAGGATATCTCGATCTTGAGCATCGGACGCCGCTCCTGCCCGCCGCTTCCACTCTACAGCCCCAACGCCCCGGCGAGCCAGCAACCGCCCGCGCCCCGCCTGCCGGCAGGCTGCCTCTCGTCCCTACGCTTGAGAGCCCGCTATAATCGGCACAATGGCTGGAGCTGAAATCGAGTTCACGTTCGACGAGGCGGTGCGCACCATGGGCGTCACGCCCGAGCGCCTGGAAAAGCTCATCGAGGAGGGGAAGATACCGGCGGCCCGAGAGGGCATCCGCACGCGGATCCCCCGCCAGGCGATCCTCGACTACCTGGCGCAGGTCAGCGCCGTCCCCATCCGCGAGCGCAAGAAGTAGCGCCGCCCGGAGAGCCGATAAGGTGGCCGTGTTTCTCCTCTGGCTGATCCTCTTCGTGCTCTGCTGGCCGCTGGCGCTCATCGCTCTCGTTCTGTACCCCATCGTCTGGCTGCTGCTCCTGCCCTTCCGCCTGCTGGGCATCGCCGTCGATGGCGTGCTGCAGCTGATGAGGGCCTTTATCCTTCTGCCGGCGCGACTCCTGCGCGGGCCGCCGCGGCAGAGGCCGTCGGAGGGCTGAGGCGTGTGCCAGAGCATCAAAACGTTGCGTCAGGGTGATAGCGCGGCGACGCCGGCGGAGGTCGAGGCGGCGGCGCTCCAGTTCGTGCGTAAGGCCTGCCCTGAGCGGAGCCGAAGGGTCAGCGGCTACCACCGGCCCTCGCGCAAGAACGAGGCGGCCTTCGGCGCCGCCGTCGAAGAGATCAGCGCTTCGGCCCAGCGCCTTCTGGCGGCGATCACGTCGAGTAGCCCGGAGGGCGGTTAAGGTGGCGCTCTCGGCCAGGCTGAGCCGTCGCCGTCTGTTGTATCTGGCCGCGTCCCTGCCCGTGGGCGCGCTCCTTGCGGCCTGCGGCGCCGATGACGACGATGCGCCCGCTCCAGAGCCGACGCACACGGCGACGCCGGAGCCGCCCTTCGTCGTCGCGGCGGGCGAGGAGAAGCGCCTCCTCATGCCGGGCACCCCCTACGAGACGCCGCTTTACGTCTTCGGCAGCGGCCTCGCGGGGCCAGTGCTCATGGTCCTCGGCGGCGTCCACGGCAACGAGCCCGGCGGCTGGCTGGCGGCGGAGCGCCTCCAGGAGCGCCTGCGGCCGGCGACGGGCGCCTTCCTCATCGTGCCGCGGGCGAACAAGCTCGCCGTCGCCGAGTTCGTCCGCACGACGCCGGAGTTGGGCGACCTGAACCGCCTCTATCCCGGGCAGGCAGACGGGCCGCCCATGGCGCAGATGGCGCGCCAGATCTTCGAAACGCTGCGCGAGTTCCGCGTCAGCCTCCTCCTGGACCTGCACGAGTCCTGGGCGTTCTACAAGGACCGCACGGCGACGCAGACGGGCACGGCGTACCTCGGGCAGACCATCGCCAGCTCCACGTCGCAGGGCATCGAGCTGGCGCGGGGCGTCGCGGAGGCGGTCAACCAGCGCATACGGGCGCCGCAGGAGGAGCTTATCCCGCGTGAGTGGCCGCCGCGCGGCTTCGCGCTGTCCGTGGCGACGCCCGGAGCTTCCGCCGCGCCGGAGCCCGGCACCTCCGGCCCCACGGCATTCGGCGGCGGGCGTTCCAGCCTGGGCCTCTCCAGCCAGGTACCGGGGCTGATCGCGATCCTCGTGGAGATGGGCCAGCAGCAGCCGCTGGAGCGGCGCATCGCCCTCCACGTCGACGTCGTCGAGGAGGCGGCGCGGCGCATCGGCCTCGTCAGCGTCTAAGGTAGCGGCGATCTCTAGCTCGCTACGTCGCTTGGTGGCGACCTGAAGGTCGCCTCTACGTGAACGGGCTAATGCGTATGCGTGCCCGGCCCGTGGCTGTGACCGTGCGAGTGGTCGTGCCCGCCCGCGGGCGCGGACGCTGGCGGGCCCACTTCGGCGGCGCCGGGCGTGAACGTCAGCGGCATCGTGTAGACACGCTCGCTCAGCGTCCCGTCGTTCGGGCAGTGCGCGGGCTCGCCGGCGCGGCTCATCGGCCGCGAGACCTCAAACTGGCGGCCGCACTTCGGGCAGCGGAAGTCGTAGAGCATCGCCCTTTATCTTAGTGCAGAGCGCAGGGTGCAGAGTACAGAATCACGGTCCGCGGCTCCTGCACTCTGCACTCTGTCCTCTGCACTCTGCCCCTATAATGGGCTCGTGACGGTCGTCTCCGAAGCCGAAGGCCTGGTCAGCCGGCTGCGCGACCAGGGGTTCAAGATCACCTCGCCGCGCTCTCAGGTCGTCGAGCGGGTGGCGAGCCGCGACGACAACTTCACGGCCGAGGAGCTGGCTGCCGAGCTGGCGCCCATCGGCCGGGCGACGGTCTACCGGACGCTGAAGCTGCTTCTCGACCAGGGCCTCGTCTGCCGCGTCGTCCTCGGCGACGGCTCTGTCTGCTATCGCGCCAGCCACAAAGCGCACCACCACCACCTCGTCTGCCTGAGCTGCGGCGCCACCGAGGACGTGCACCTGGCCGATGTCGAGGCGGTCCTAGCCCGCGTGCGCGAGGCCACCGAGTACGATGTCGTCGATCACCGCATCGAGGTCTACGGTTTGTGCCCGCGTTGCAAGCGGCGCGGCGCCAAGCGCTAGAGGCCAGCGGGAACACTGCGGCGAAGATCGAAGGCCAGGCTCAAGCCTGGCCTTCGGGACGACAGCACATCTTGCACTTCAGTCACCAACTGATATAGCATCTCATCAAACCTAGATGAGATGAAGTATCAGCTGCGCCTGCTCGTTGCCCTGTCGCTCTTCGCCCCGATCCTCGCGTTCGCCTGCGGCGGCGACGGCGGCGACTCGCGGCTGCGCGTCGTCGCGACGACGACCCAGATCGGTGACTTCGCCCGCCAGGTCGGCGGCGAGCGCATCGCCCTCACCGTCCTCCTCAAGCCCAACCAGGACGCGCACGACTTCGAGCCCCAGCCGAGCCAGGTGCGCGCCCTGGAGCGCGCCGACCTGGTGCTACGCAACGGCATCGGCCTGGACGCTTTCGTCGAAAAGGCTCTACGCGCCAGCGACGCCGACGTCGTCGTCGTTACGCAGGGCGTCAGCCTGCGCGCGGCCGACGCGGCAGGAGACGAGGCGGCGGGCCGCGACCCCCACGTCTGGTTCTCGGTGGCCAACGCCAGGCGCATGGTGGAGAACATCCGCGACGCCCTGGCGGCGGCCGACGCGGCCAACGCAGCCCACTATAGCGAGAGCGCCTCGGCCTATCTGGCGCGCCTCGAGGAGCTGGAGGGCGAGATCGACGCGCAGGTCGCGACGATCCCCGCCGCCTGCCGCAAGCTGGTGACGAACCACGACGTGCTGGGCTACTACGCCGACGCCTACGGCTTCGAGATCGTCGGCGCCGTTATTCCCAGCGTCTCGACCGAGGCGCGCGCCTCCGCGGCCGACGTCGCCGACATCGTGCGCAAGATACGGGCTGAAGGCGTGCCGGCCATCTTCGCCGAGGCGTCGGCCAACCCGGACCTCATCCGCCAGGTAGGACGCGAGGCCGGCGTCAAGGTGGTCGACGACCTCTACGGCGACTCCCTCGGCCCGGCCGGCAGCGACGGCGCCACCTACGTCGAGATGATGCGGTCGAACACGCGGAAGATCGTCGAGGCGCTGCGGGACTGCGATTAGCAGGTAGCTGCAGGTCTTTAGACCTGCTCAGAAGGGCAGGCCTGAAGGCCTGCAGCTACATCGTGCGCCCGCGACGCTGGTCTACAATAACGACGTGGCCTACTACCCCATCTTCCTCGAGTTGAAAGGCCGCCGCTGCGTCGTCATCGGCGGCGGGCGCGTCGCCGAGGGCAAGATCGAGGGGCTCGTGGCGGCCGAGGCGGACGTGACCGTCGTGGCGCCGGGCCTGACGCCCGCGTTGCGGGATTTGATCGACGCCGGGCGCATCCGCCACGAGGCGCGCGCGTATCGCGACGGCGACCTCGCCGGTTACGCGCTCTGCTTTGTCGCCACGGACGACGTCGCAGTCAACGCCCGCGTCGCCGCCGAGGCCAAGCGCAGGGGCGTCTGGGTCAACGTCGCCGATGACCCGGCGCACTGCGACTTCATCCTGCCCGCCGTCATCCGCCAGGGCCAGGTCGTCCTCGCCGCCTCCACCGGCGGCGCCAGCCCGGCGCTGGCCCGCCGCCTGCGCGAGGAGCTGACGGCCTTCCTCAGCGAGGACTTCGCGAGGCTGGCCGACCTCCTGGGCGACGTTCGTCGGGAGCTGCGCGAGAGGCGCGTGAGCGTCGACGCCGACGCCTGGCAACGCGCCATCGACGCCCGCCTGCGGGCGCTGCTTGCCCAGAGCCGCCTGGACGAGGCGCGCCAGCACCTGCTGGAGCGCCTGGGCTTGGCCGAAGGCGCCGCCGCCCGCCGCGAGGAGTAGTCGATGCGTCCCCTCGTGCTCGGGACGCGCGGCAGCGCCCTGGCACGCCGCCAGGCCGAGCTGGCCGTCGAGGCGCTGCTACGCGTCGGGCCCGACGTCGAAATCGAGACGCGCGTTATCCGCACCGAAGGCGACCGGCGCCGGGACGTGCCGCTGGAGGAGATAGGCGGCGAAGGCGTCTTCGTCAAGGACATCGAGCGCCGCCTGGCAAAGGGTGAGATCGACCTCGCGGTGCACAGTCTCAAGGACATGCCGGCCCAGACGCCGGAAGGGCTCGAAATCGGCGCCGTGCTGCGCCGCGGCGACCCGCGAGACGCGCTGGTAAGCCGCGATGGCGCCCGGCTGACGTCGCTGCCGGCGGGCGCACGCATCGGCACAGACAGCCGCCGCCGCGCCGTGCAGCTGCTCGCCCTGCGGCCGGACGTCAGGCCGGCGAGCATCCGCGGCAACGTCGACACGCGCCTGCGCAAGGTCGCGGCGGGCGAATACGACGCTGCCGTGCTGGCAGTCGCGGGCCTCGAGCGTCTCGGGCTGCTCCGGCAGGCGAGCCAGCTGTTCTCGGTCGACGAGCTGCTACCTGCGGTCGGCCAGGGCGCCCTGGCCATCGAGTGCCGCGCCGACGACGACGAGACGCTGGCGCTGCTCGCGCTCGTCGACCACAAAGAGACGCGGCTGGCCGTGACGGCGGAGCGCGCCTTCCT
>DATBWN010000252.1:0-4313 GCA_036514755.1 Dehalococcoidia bacterium
CCAGGTGGGGTTGACGCAGTCGTTCTTCAGGTAGAGGTGCTTGAGGCCGAGCAGCCCACCGAGGTTCTTCGCCGGGATCAGCGGCGTGAAGCCGGCCTGCAGGTCGACGGGCTCGCCCTCGCAGGGGAGGAAGTCGGCGTAGCGCCAGACGGAGAGCGGCCCCTGGGCGATGCTCTTGCGCGAGACCTTCTTCGCCATCGCCTCGTAGTCGTAGACGACCTCCAGCGGCCCGAAGCAGAACTCGCAGACGTGGTTAGGGCTGAGGGGGTACTCGCGGCCGCACTCGCGACAGCGGAGGGCGTTGGCGAAAGACATCTTCTTGTTGCGCCTGCCGGCCTAGCTTCCTTTTCGGCAGGCCCTCCTCTCCAGGGACGCTTCAGTAAAGCGGCTGAACAAACCAGCCCGCCGAGGCGGGCTGTGGGGTCTCGGCGAAGGGCTAGCGCTGTCCGCCCGCGGCGGACCGGGGCATCGCCATGCAGGGCGGAGCCTGTCCTGAGCGTGCCTGCCCTGAGTTCTGTCGAAGGGGCGAAGGATTATGTCCGCTCATCGTTGTCGAATCGTAGCAAGGCGCAGCGCGGCGGGTCAATTAGGGCCGGCCACGAGAGATAGGGGCCGGGGGTTGGGGGTTGGGGACGAAGGGTATTGACAACGCGAACGCCCGTTCTATCATTGGCACGTCATGCCAAGAGTCGTCGGCGACTGGACGAGAGACAAGCTCAAGATCCTCGAGGCCTATCTGCCAGGCTACCTCCAGGCGACGACGAGTGCACGGGACAGAGTGTACATAGATGCGTTTGCGGGCCCTGGCAAGAACCAACTTAGAAGGTCGAGGGAGATCATCGACGGCTCTCCTCTTATAGCACTCAACGCAAGAGCCCAGAATGACACTCGCTTCAGCAGGCTCTTCTTCATAGACCAGGATGAGGAGGCAATTGAAGAACTCACGGGCCACGTGCGCGACCTAGACATCGATAATCGCTGCAAGGTCGTGCACGGAGATATCAACGAGAAGCTTCCAGAAATAGTCCAGCAACTCAGTCCCTACGCGCCGACCTTCGTTTTCCTGGATACGGATGCTATTGAGCCTAAGTGGACGACCATTGAGAAGATATCGCCTTGGCGAGTTGAGTTGCTAATCAACTTCCCGCTGGGCATGAGCATCAATCGGAACCCAGACAGCCAAAAGACTCTCGACTACTTCGGAACGGCAGACTGCCTGCAACTCCTGAGCCGAAGTGGCACCGGGCGTACGCGTGGCCTCCTTGACCTTTACAAGGGCCGCCTGAAGGAACTCGGCTTCGTACACACAACAGAGGACGATCGCTTGATCAAGACTCTGAGCGGAAAGCGACTCTATTATCTGGTTTTCGTCAGTAAGCGTACCGCCGGTCAGACGATTATGAACTGGGTCTTTAGACAGCCGGATGCGATAGGGCAAGCGCACCTAGGTATCTAGAAGTAGGCATCCCGTCCCACGTCCTCGCATCCAGAAGCCGCCCCGACGCCGCCTTGCCCCGCCGTATGCCGGCCTCGTCATAGGCGCCCCACTGCTTGAAGAAGAACGCAACGCCCGCGTCCTGACACTGCCCTCGAATGCTGCGAGCCCAGCCCGGGTCCATGCGGCGGGCGCGGGGGCCGCTCTCGCCGCCGACGATCACCCAGTGGACGCCGCGCAAGTCGAGCTGCAGAGGGCCAAGCAGCGGCTCGCAGGAGAGGAAGCGCACACCGGCGTCTATGCGGCGCAGGTCATCGATACGCGTCGTCCAGCGCTGGTTCTCCACCGAGACGCCGACCCAGAGGTTGTCGGGGAACGATAACGCGGGAGCCAGCTCGGCAAGCCGCTGCGAGCGCTTGGTTAGGAGTTGAAACGTGTGCCAGTGCGCAGCGGCCATCACTTCGAACACCTGACGGATGAACTCCTCCGGCACGTCCTCGTGGAAGAGGTCGCTCATGCTGTTGACGAAGATGAGCCTCGCCTTCTTCCACTGCAGCGGCTGCTCCAGTCGCCCAGGCCGCAGCGTCAGGTCGAAGCCGTACTCGTAAGGGTGACCCGGCACGCCCCGAAAGCGCTCGGCGAAGGTCTTCGCGTAGCAGTGAGCGCAGCCCGGCGATACCTGGGTGCAGCCCGTGACCGGGTTCCAGGTCGCTTCCGTCCACTCGATGTCGCTGTTGAGGCTCATAGGACGTTTGTTCTACTCGACATGATACGCCGCCTCGTCAAGACTGCAACCCCACCGTAGAACGCACAACAAGGCCCGCCGGTTAACCGGCGGGCCTGTCTTCGCGCACTCGATGACGGCGGCGCTTACTGCTGCGCGGCTGCCTCCGCCGGCTTCGGCCGGCCGCGGAGCCAGAGCCGCGTCACGCCGTAGGCCGGCGCGCCGGCCAGCGGCAGCCACCAGAGGAAGACGACGCCCGTCAGCACCACGGCGGCGACGCCGCCCAGGAACTCGATGCTGGCGTCCCAGGCCTCGCTCACCGCGTCGCCCAGCTTCGTGCCGCGCGCGTCCACCTTCGCCACGACGACCTCCGGTCGCAGGTGGGCGGTGATCGTCGCCAGGTCGCTCAGCTTGTCGAGGAGCGCCATGCGGCCCTTCACCTGCTCGATCTCGCCGCGGACGCCGTTGAGGCGGTCCTGCACCTGCAGCACCTCGCCGATGGTCGCCGCCCGGCTCAGCAGCGCCAGAAGCTGCGCCTCCGCCGCCTCCAGGTTGCGCAGGCGGGCTGAGAGGTCGCTGTACTCCTCCGTCACGTCGCTGGCGTTGGAGGACTCGGCGTCCACCTTCACGCCCAGGGCGCGCAGCTGGCCCAGCACCTCCTGGTAGCGCGTCGCCGGCACGCGGATCGTCATCGAGGCGATCTGCTGCTCCCCTTGATAGGCGAAGCTGGAGCTGGCGACGAAGCCGCCGGCGGCCGTGGCGATGCGGCCCGCCTCCTCGAAGCTGGCGCCGACCTCCTTGACCTGCAGCCGCAGCGACGCCGTCTGGACGATCTTGCGGTCGTCGAGCGAGGTGAGCGGGCCGCTGGGCTCGCCCGGGTGGCCCTCAGCGGAGCCGCCCGACGCCTCGTCTCGCGTGGCGGGCGGCTTGTTGAGGCCGCCCTTATCGCGCTCCACGGGCGGAAGCGATTGCACCGCGCTCGGCCCGTCCTGAGCTCCGTCGAAGGGCCGGCCGAGCGCCGCGTCGATCTGTGCCATTACGTCCGTGTCGGGCGCGACCGCCGGCTCCTCGACGCCGACTGCGTCGGGGAGGCCCAGCGAGCCGGCGCCGCCGTCATCGCGGCCATCGTCGCGGCCGCCGAGCGCCGCGCCCAGCGCGCCGAACGCGACGACGATCAGCGCCGCGAGCCCCACGAAGCGGAACAGGCTTTGTCTTGTCATCTCTTGCCTCCGATCCCGGCCCCGACTCGTCGGGACCTTCGAAGCAAGAGACGCTGCGGGCGCAGGTTTGGTTCCCCAAGTGTCTTTGCGGGAACGCAGTGACGAAGCAATCCCGTCGGCTCGACCGAGATTGCTTCGCTTCGCTCGCAACGACAGAACGGTCTGCCTACGCCGCCTCCACCGCCTCGGCTATCCGGCGGCCCACCTCCTGCGTCGTGACGACGGGCTCGCCCGGCGCGGCGAGGTCGGGCGTGCGGGCGCCCGCCGCCAGCGCGCCGTCGACGGCCGCCTCGACGGCCTTCGCCGCCTCCGGCAGGCCGAAGGAGAGGCGCAGCATCATCGCGGCGCTGAGGATGGTCGCGATCGGGTTCGCCTTCCCCTGACCCGCAATGTCTGGCGCCGAGCCGTGGATCGGCTCGTAGAGGCCGAAGCCGCGCTCGTTCAGCGAGGCGGAGGGCCCCATCCCCAGCGAGCGCAGCAGCGCCGCCGCTTCGTCCGAGAGGATGTCGCCGAACAGGTTCGAGGTGATGATGACGTCGAACTGGCGCGGGTTGAGGATCAGCTCCATCGCCGCCGCGTCGACGTGCATGTAGTCCAGCGTCACGTCCGGGAAGTCGGGCGCCACGCCGTCGACTACCTCGCGCCAGAAGAGGCCGGAGGCCATGACGTTGGACTTGGCGATCAGCGTCACCTTGCGCCGGCGCGCCGCCGCCAGGCGGAAGCCGTCGCGCGCCAGGCGCTCGATCTCGTGCTCGCGGTAAAGCTCCGTGTCGAAGACCTCGCGCTCCATTCGCTCGCGCGGGCCCTCGACCTGCCTTTCGCCGCGCGGCCCGAAGTAGATGCCGGAGGTCAGCTCGCGGCAGATGAGGAGGTCGGTGCCGCGCACGTGCTCCGGCTTCAGGGGCGAGAGGCTGAGCAGCGCGTCCGGCACGAC
>DATBWN010000253.1:0-11083 GCA_036514755.1 Dehalococcoidia bacterium
CGGGCCGTCTCGTTGACGTGGGCGCGCGCCTTCACCGTCTCGCCGCAGCGGGCGAGCAGGTCCTGCCAGCGGATCGCCTCCTCCAGGTCGGTGCGGCGGATTTCGTCGCCCGCGAAGACGAGCTTGTCAGCGGGCCAGCCGAGGTGGCTGGCGGCGAGGGCGAGCAGCTCCGCCTTGGCCAGCTGCGCCGCTTCGTAGGCCGCGATGGTGTTGACGCGCGTCGAGCGGCTGCCGGCGACGCCGGAGTCGAAAGGCACCGCGCCGGAGTCCCAGATCTCGACCTCGATGCTCTGGGGGTCGACGCGCATCTCCTCGCCGACGACCTGGACGAGGGTGGTATAGGTGCCGGTGCCCTGGTCGAAGATCGGCGTGCCGACGGCGACGCTGCCGTCGGGCTTGAGCGTGACCTCGGACGTGCCCTCTCCGCCGCCGGTGCCGCGGTCGCCGATGGCGACGCCTCGGCCAACGTAGGCCGGCTTCGGCCGATGGTAGCCGCCGGCCTCGGCCGCAGCCTGCAGCGTCTCGCGGGCACGGACGTTCTCCAGGCGCTCGCCGAAGGCCGTCTCGTCGCCCTCGACGACGAGGTTCTTGAGCTTGAACGCCAGCGGGTCGATGCCCATCTTGCGGGCGATGTCGTCCAGGTGCGACTCGATGGCGAAGACGCCCTGCGGCTCGCCGGGGGCGCGCATGAAGCCGCCGGGGATGTTGTTGGTGTAGACGAAGGCGGACTCGATGAGGCAGTTAGGGATTCGATACGGGCCGGCGGCCTGGTTGGCGCCGCCGATGACGCCGGGCGGCTTGAAGGAAGCGTAGGCGCCCGAGTTGACGATGTACATCACCTGGTGGGCGAGGATGGTCCCGTCCTTCTTCACGCCGGTCTTCAGGTGGGTGATGGTGTGGTGCTGGGGGTTGCCGGCGCCGAACTCCTCCACGTAGTCCGAGATCATCTTCACGGGCCGGGCCGTCGCCTTCGCCAGGTAGTAGCAGACCGGCGTGTTGCGCGAGTTGGCCTTGCCACCGAAGTCGCCGCCGATGTAGACGTGGTGGAAGAGGATGCGCTCCTCCGGCAGGTTGGCCGACGTGGCCAGCGACTCGCGCGTGTTGTAGGGCACCTTGCTGCACATCCAGACGTGGACGCGGCCGTCGTCTTTGTCGATGTCGATGAGGACGGCCTGGGGCTCGATGTAGCCCTGGTGGCGGCGCTGCGTGACGTAGGTGCCCTCGAAGACGAAGTCGGCCTCGGCGAAGCCCTGCTCGAGGTTGCCGCGCTCCAGGCGCGTGCGCCGGTAGACGTTGGAGGGCGTGTCCAAGGGCTGGAAGCCCTTGTAGGTGTTGAAGTCGGGATGAAGGATGGGCGCGTCGTCGCGCATCGCCTCTTCGGGGTCGAGGAGGGCCGGCAGCTCCTCGTACTCCACCTCGATGAGGTCGAGCGCCCGCTGGGCGATGTCCTCGTCCTCGGCGGCGACGGCGCCGACGCGCTCGCCGATGAAGCGCACGCGGTGGACGGCGATGACGGGGACGTCCTTGACCATGCGGCCCCAGAGGCCGGCGTCCTTGACGTCCTGGCCGGTGATGACGGCGTGGACGCCCGGCAGCCTCTTCGCGGCCGAGGTGTCGATGCGGACGATGCGGGCGTGAGCGTGGGGGCTCTTGAGCGAGGCGCCGTAGAGGATGCCGGGCAGAAGGATGTCGGCGGCGTAGCGGGCGCTGCCGGTGACCTTCTCGACGCCATCGACGCGCGGCAGCGGCTTGCCGATTACCTGGTACGCGACCATCTTCTCGACTCCATTCCAAATCGGCGAACTCAGCTGACGGGGCCAGCCAATCGTAGCGGGACGGCTTCCGGCTGACAACCGCATGGTCGCGGCTTGCCCATCGCCCGCAGCGCCGCCATAATCCGACGAGAGCATGGCGCCTCCCGCGAGCGGAGGCGCCCACGGCGGTCAAGTGACGCAGCAGCTAGCGACTAGAGAAGCACCGCCGGACAGCGGCCGGCCCTTCATCTCCATCGTCATGCCCTGCCTCAACGAGGCGCCGACGGTGGCGACCTGCGTCGAAAAGGCGCTGGGCTGGCTGAAGCGCTCCGGCAACGCCGGCGAGGTCATCGTCGTCGACAACGGCTCGACGGACGGCTCGCCGGAGCTGGCAGAGCGCGCCGGCGCCCGCGTCGTCTTCGAGGTCGTGCGGGGCTACGGCGCCGCCCTGCGGCGCGGCTTCGCCGAGGCGAAGGGCGACTGGCTGGTCATGGGCGACTGCGACGACACCTACGACTTCAGCGACCTGGACGGGCTGACGCGGCCGCTGGCTGAGGGGGCAGACCTGTCGATCGGCAACCGCTTCGCCGGCGGCATCGCTCCGGGCGCGATGACCTGGAGCCACCGCTACATCGGCACGCCGGCTATCTCCCTCCTCATCCGGCTCTTCACCGGCCTCAAGGTGGGAGACAGCCAGTGCGGCCTGCGCGCGTTCACGCGCGGCGCCCTGGAGCGCCTGGAGCTGAAGACGGAGGGCATGGAGCTGGCCTCCGAGATGATCCTGAAGGCGGCGCGCCGCGGCCTCAACGTCGCCGATATCCCGGTGCCCTACGCCGAGCGCCTGGGCGAGGCGAAGCTCAACACGCTGCGCGACGGCTGGCGCCACCTGCGCTTCCTCCTCCTGGCCAGCCCGAACTACCTCTTCACGCTGCCCGGCCTGCTCCTGACCGTCCTGGGCGTCCTGACGCTAGGCCTGTCGCTGCCGGCGGGCAAGGTCGAGATCGGCGACCAGACCTGGCAGCCGCTGTTCGCCGGCGGCATCTTCCTCGTCGTCGGCGTCAACGCCATCCTCCTCGGCTTCACGTCGCGCCTGTACACGACGGAGCGAGGCATCACGAACGAGGACTCCTTGCTGCGCTTCTACCGCCGCTACCTCGGCCTCGAGGTCCTCATAACGCTGGGCGTCGCTCTCGCCCTCGTCGGCATCGGCATCGACGTCCTGCTGGCGTTCGGCGAGGTCGGAGGCCTCAACACGACGGCCGTCGCGGCGACGGCGCAGTCGCTCATCGTCGTCGGCGCCAACGTCATCCTCGTCAGCTTCCTGACCAGCCTCATCGAGCAGCACTAGCTAGCGGTCGACGGCCGGGTCGAAGGGCACGATGCCGGTCGCGCCGTCCCAGTTCGCGACGTAGACGCTACGGCCGGGATACGCGGCGATGATCTCGGCGTTGCGGCCGGCGATATAGCGCGCCCAGACGACATCGCCGTCGAAGTCGAGCGAGTTCTCCAGGAAGACGCTGCCGTAGCAGTGTACGCTCTCGAAGAAGCCGCAGGGCTTGACGAGGACGAGGGCGTTGCGCAGGGTCGTCTTCTCGGCCAGCCTGACGAGGCGGTCGTCGACGCCGAAGGCGGCGCTGACGGCCTTGGCCTCGTGCGGCACCAGGGCCACGTTCGTCTCGTGCCATTTGCCGTTCCAGCTGAAGAGCCAGCCGCCGGCGCCGTCGATGACGAGCGCCGTCAGCACGACGCCGACGATGACGCCGCCGGCCCAGCCGGCGGGCCGGGCGTCGCCTCTGAGACGCCCCCAGAGACGCGCCGCGACCTCGCCGATGAGGCGCGCGGCCAGAGAGGCGCCCCGCGCCGAGAGCAGCGCCAGAAAGGGAAGCGCCGCATACCAGTAGCGCGGCCCCTCGAAGACGCCGCTGTAGCGGTAGAGCGTGTAGGCGGCCATCGGCAGCAGGGCACCGGCCAGCAGGAGGTAGTCCCAGCGGTTGCGCGTCCCCAACACGAAGGGCAGGAGGACGAACGCAAGCCCTACGTAGGACGGCCAGCCGTTGAGCACCAGGAGCAGCGCCATCAGCTGCGCCTGCTCGTTGCGCAGGCCGACGTCCAGCGTATGCCCCTCGGTGAAGCCGAGGACGGACTCCTCCGTGCCTGCCGTGTAGGGGAAGGTCAGCGGGTCGCCCGTAAGCGCGAAGTTGTAGGCGAGGTAAAGGATGCCCATGACGCCGGCGCCGACGCCGAAGGCGAGAAGACGCCGCAGGGCGGGGGAGGCGCCGACGGTCGGCGCGAGATAGGCGAGCAGGAGGACGCCGTAGACGATGCCGACCACGAAGGCGTCCAGCGGCCGCGTGTTGGCCGCGAAGCCAAGCGCGAGACCGCCCAGGGCGCCGTATAGCACGGGTCGCTTCGGCTTCAGGATGAAGAGCAGGCTGAGCAGGAGGAAGAACGCCGTCGTGCTGTGCGACATGAAGCTGCTCGCCTGCATGAGGAAGAAGGGCGAGGCGGCGAAGAGCGCGGCGCCAAGGACGCCTGTCAGCGCGCCGAAGAGCCGCCGGCCGACGGCGTAGACCAAGAGCACAGAGCCGGCGCCGACGAGGGGCGGCATCAGCCAGGCGGCGCCGAGCAGGGCGCCCGGCGCCAGGACCAGCGGTTGGCCGAAGGGGTAGGCGCTCGCCCAGCTGTCGCCGTTCTCGTAGAGGAACTGGGGGTAGTAGAAGTAAAAGAACTCGCGCACCGGCGGGACGTCGCCCATCAGGCGCCCTGCTGCGAAGAGCTTCGCCTGGAACATGTAGGCGACCTCGTCCGGGACGTGAGGGATGCGGCCGTAGTGCTCCCAGCTGACGTACAGCGTCGCCGCGAACGCCGCGACGGCGAGGACGACGGCGAAGCCCGTCGGCCAGTCGA
This sequence comes from Dehalococcoidia bacterium, assembly GCA_036514755.1. Classification (GTDB taxonomy): domain Bacteria; phylum Chloroflexota; class Dehalococcoidia; order DSTF01; family WHTK01; genus WHTK01. Next base: position 4,662 of record DATBWN010000253.1, read on the forward strand.
GGGCCCACGGCAGTCTGAGTCGGACGGCAGGCAGGCGCCACGCCAAGACCTGACCGAGGCCGCCGAGGGCGAAGGCGAGGGCCGCGCCGCCGGCGAGCGCCAGCAGCAGCGACGGGTAGGACGAGGCGACCATCGACGCGAGGGAGCGGAGCACCTCGCCCTCGCGCACGTGGACGAAGCCGCCGAAGAAGGTGCCCGTCCACTGGCCGCCGCGGTTCGTCACGTAGAGGAAGTTCGGGAAGTCGCGCTGCAGCTCGAAGTTGTAGTAGGCGCCGCCCGCCTCGCCGGCGTGCACGCCGATCGTGCCGCCGCGGCCGTTGCGAAACGTCACCGTAAGGCGGTAGTCCTCCCAGCCGCGGCTCTTCAGCGCCAGGATGTTCGCCGACGTCTCGCTCTTGGCGACGAGGACGCCGTCCTCGATGGTGAAGTTGCCCGCTTGGATCTCCCAAGAGCCGAGGTTCAGCTCATCGAAGTCGTCCTGGAAGTAGAGCTCGCGCAGGTCCGGGTCGGTGACGCGCACGGAGTCGATGCCGCTGGGCGAGGGGAGGCTGGCGACGGGCGCCGGGATCAGCAGCGTCACGGTGCCGCGAACGGGCGCGTCCAGCTCGATGGGGAAGGGCGCCTGGCCGGGAGCGAGCTGGGGGACCATCTGCTCGCCGTCGATGAGCACCTGGTAGGCGCCGCCGCGGTTGACGATCTCCAGCATCGTCGTCTGGCCGTCGCCGCCCCAGAGCCGCAGGCCGGCGAGGAGGAGGTTGGCGACGAGCGCGACGAGCAGCCCTGTCGCGAGCAGGCGGCGGATCACGCCCCGCACGATAGCAGGCGGGCGCGGTGGGGTGAACCTGGTAGGCGTCGACGCCGGCGATGGACGCCTCGCGCTAGAATGAACGCTGTCAAATGCGGCAGGAGATTCGCTTTAGCACTACGGCGGACGGCGTTCGCATCGCCTACGCCGTCGTCGGCCAAGGCCCGGCGCTGGTCAAGGCGCCGAACTGGATGACTCACCTGGAGTACGAGTGGGAGAGCCCTGTCTGGCGCCACTGGTGGCGGGAGTTGGCGCGCGACAACACGCTTATCCGCTTCGACCAGCGCGGTTCTGGGTTATCCGATTGGAACATCGCCGAGGCCTCCTTCGAGTCGTGGGTGCGAGACCTGGAAGCCGTCGTTGAGGCGACGGGAGTGGAGAGGTTCGCCCTGCTGGGCATCTCGCAAGGCGGGGCCGTGGCGGTCGAATATAGCGTGCGCCACCCGGAGAGGGTGAGCCGGCTGGTGCTGTACGGCGCTTACGCGCGCGGCAGCCTGTTCCGCGGTCGCTCTCCAGAAGAGCACCAGGCGCTGGTCACCCTGACGCGCGAGGGCTGGGGCCGCGATAACCCGGCGTACCGCCAGGTGTTCACGAGCCAATTCATGCCCGGCGCTACAGGCGAGCAGATGAAGTGGTTCAACGAGCTGCAGCGCATTTCCACCACCGGTCGGAACGCGGCCCGCGTCCAGGAGATCGGGAGCAACATCAACGTGCTGGACCGCCTAGCGCTGGTCAAGGCGCCGACGCTGGTGCTCCACGCCCACGGCGACGCCCGCGTCCCGTTCGACGAGGGAAGGCAGCTGGCATCTCTGATCCCCAACGCCCATCTGGTGGCGCTGGAGAGCAACAACCACCTCACGCTAGCGGAGGAGCCGGCTTGGGAGGTGCTCATCGCCAACGTGCGTCACTTCCTGACCCACGGCACGCCCCTGCCGGAGCCGCTGGGACGCAGGGAGATGCCGCCGACGGCCGGCGGCCAACTCACGCCGCGCGAGGTCGAGGTGCTGCGCCTCATCGCCGCGGGCAGGAGCAACCAGGAGATCGCGCGGGAGTTGGTGATCAGCCTCAACACGGTCACGAACCACGTGAAGAACATCCTCGGCAAGACGGGCAGCTCGAACCGCACCGAGGCCGCCAGCTACGCCTTTCGCCAGGGCCTCGTGCCTTCCCACCCGCGCGATTAGCCGGCCGCAGGCGGTGCTCACGCGCCAACTAGCTCGAAGTGGCTAGGACGCGGCCTTCGCCATAGCCAATTCTCGTATTCGAAAACGGTCACTCCTGGTCGTGTGCCCCGAACACCCATAGACCTAGGTTGGTTGTGCATGAAATGGGGCGACGGCCTGGCGGCCGCGTCGCGAAGGGAGCACGACCATGACGACAGAAACGCTGGCCCGCCCATTGACCACCGAGCTGGCGCCACCCGGGCTGCTGCACCGCCGCATGCCGGCCTTGGCCGACCTGCTGGCGGTTCCAGGCTTCGTCCAGGTCGGCTTGAGCAACGGCCTAGCGCACGCCTTCGGGATGCGGATGCAGGGCATCGCCGTTGCCTGGTTGGTGCTGGAGATGACCGGCTCCAAGCTGTGGTTAGGCGTGATCAACGGCGCGCCGGCGCTGTCCATCGTCCTCTTCTCGCTGCTTGGGGGCGTGCTGGCCGACTCGCGGGACGCGCGGCGCGTCCTCGTTGCCTCTAGGGCGGCGCTGGCGCTCACCGCCTTCGCGGCGGCGCTGCTGGTGACGACGGGCGAGGTGCAGCTTGCCCACCTCATGGTTTACGCGCTGCTCGTCGTCGGGCTGGCGGCGGTCGACCTGCCCGCGTCGCGGACGCTGGTGCACGACATGGTGGGCAGCGCCCGGCTGCTTAGCGCCAGCGCGACGCAATCCGTCGCCACGAACGTCATCAACATCGCCGCGCCGATGGCAGTCGGCGTCCTGATCGGCACCGCTGGCGCCAGCGCCGCCTTCTGGCTGCTGGGCGCCGGCTACGCGATCGCCGGCGCGCTCATCCTGCGAGCGCGCTCCGCCGCCGTGACGCGACAACCCCGCCACTCGAGCCCGCTGGCGGATGTCGCTGCCGGCCTTGCCTACGTCCGCTCGACGCCGGCGGTCGCGGCGCTGGTCGGGCTCGGCTTCCTGGTGCCGGTCGCCGGCGTCTACTTCGCCATGGTGCCGGTCTACGCCCGCGAGGTCCTGAACGTTGGCGCCGGCGGCCTGGGCGTGCTGGTGGCCTCGTTCTCCGTGGGCAGCCTGGCGAGCTCGGGTTACCTTGCGGCGAGCGGTCGCATGCGCCGCCGCGGTCTCCGGTTGACTCTCCTCGGCGTGCTGTTCGGCGCCGGCATGATGGCCTTCGCGCTGTCGCAGAGCTTCCTGCTCTCCTGCGGCGTCAGCTTTGCCTTGGGCGTTACGGCCGGCTTCTGGCAGAACGTGCTCAGCGCCATGGTGCAGGTCGTCGCTGCGCCGGAGATGCGCGGCCGCGTGGTGGGCGTGTTCACGATGGGCTTCCAGCTCATCGGGCTCGGCTGGCTCATCGGCGGCACGCTGGCGACGGCCATCGGCGTCGAGGCGACGGTGCTGGCCGCCGGCTTCGCCTTCGCGGGGCTGAGCGTCGCCGTCTACGCCTGCAGTCCGGAAACGCGCGCGATCGACTAAGGCGCCGCTCGGTGGTGAACGCCGGTCTACAGCACGCCCGAGCCTAGTAGCTATCGAAGAGCTGGCCCCACTCGGTCTGCTTCGCCGCCTTGACGCGCTTGCGGCCGATGAGCGGGTACCAGAAGAGATTGTAGTAGACGTTGGAGGCGGCGTAGCTCCAGGGCACGATGGGCGAGCGCAGCAGCGGCTTCTCCAGGAAGTGCAGCGGGCCCCAGTAGATCTGCTTCTGGCCCCAGCTGGCGAAGGTGTCCTCGTCACGCGTGAAGCCGAAGTTGATGCCCGAGATGTCCAGCCCGACGACCTCGATCTCGCGCGGGTCGCCGACGCCGAGGCCGCGCTCGTGTGCCAGGCGGATGAACTCCAGCGACAGCGGGTCGAAGCCCATGATCTTCGCCGCGACGGCGTCGATCGCCACCATGTCGGCGGAGGCGAGGATGAGGTTCTTGACGTGGGGTCGCATCGCCCGCGGGCCGGGGCCGTCGCCGGCGAAGGTACCGTCCATCACGGCGAAGAGGCCGGGGTGGATCTCCTTCTGGATCGCCAGCAGGTCGACGAGCGTCTTGTGGATCTGCGAGTGCGTCCAGTGGCGGCGGAAGTGCAGCAGCCCGCCGAAGGCGTTCTTCATCGCGCCGGTCATCGTCGTGAAGACGTGCGTCTTCAGGGTCGGCAGGTGAACGACGTTGCGGCCGATGAGTGCCTCCGGGATCTCGATGCCGTCCGGGAAGATCTGGTCGAGGACGAGCATCTCCGCCTTGGGCGCGTAGCGCACCCACTTCGCGCCCTTGTCTGTGAGGTGGACGCTGGGGACGCCGAAGCGGTCCTGCACCAGCTTGTGCTTGTTCTTTACCTCGCCCTCGTGCGAGTCGACGACGACGGTGCCGTTGTGGGCGGCGATGATGTCGTTGAAGCCCTCGGTGCGCAGGGCGCGGACGATGCCCTCGATCTGCCAGGGCGTCGACGAGCAGCCGGGGTACCAGTGCTGCCAGGAGATGTTGACCTTGAGCGCCGTCGGCGCCGTCTTGTCGAGGGCGTCCGGGAAGCCGGCCAGGCGCATCGCCCGGCCGATGTCGTCGACGACGGTGTTAGCGCTGGTATAGAGGACGGCGACCTTCGCCGTGCGCGGCGACGTATCGAGCCAGCGGCGCGCCTCCTCGATTCGTTCGGTCTCGGTGGTCATGCGTACCTCGCGGGTGTAGCTTCGATGCTTCTCATCCTAACAACCATCAGGCTGGGATGGCGATCTCCCAACGTCTAATCCCTTGCTCGGCGGCGCCTCTTCCCTTTGGAATCGGCTGGCCGATATCCTTCAAAGCGGCGATGTGCTGCTCGATCGCCTCCTTCACGTCGCGTTCCAACTCGTCGAGCGTCTCGCCCGATGCAAAGCAGCCGGGCAACTCCTCAACTTCGGCCCAGTAGCCGCCCTCTTCCTCTTCGTGAACGATGACCGTGTAACTGTGCATAGTCACAGCACCTCTAGGAACTGTTCCAGCGTCAGTCCCGCTTGCTTAATGATGCTACCGAGCAGGCCCGTCTTTATTCTGCTGGGCACCGTGATCGGCCGGGCCTGGTTCGGCATCCTCACGGAGCGGTGGCTGCCCTTACCCAGCCCCCTGACCTCCACTCCCCCGGCCCTGATCAACGCCCTCACGACCTGGTCTTGGGTAACGTTGCGGGGCAGGCTGGGCATCAGTTACCTGCCCTACATCATAGCTCGTCCCCGAGCGCCAGCGGCAGCGGGAAGGCCGGCAGGACGATCGGCCGCATGGCGAGCGAAACGAGCGCGATGGGGCTGTCGTCGCCGGCGACGCGGTTGCTACACAAGGCGCCGCAGCGCTGACAGCGGTGCACCAGCGCCCACTCGCCGTTGCGCTTCACCCAGATCGCGACCGGCTCCATGGCACCGCAGCAGGCAGACGCCCTGTCGCCGGCCTCGACGTCTACATGCAGGCTCCAGAGGCAGTAGGGACAGTGGTTGCGGTTGCGCGTACCCGGCGCCTCGGCGCTGACCTGGCGGGAGCAGCTGGCGCAGCGGAAGTCGCCTGGCGGCGTGTCCTTGTTGGGTCGACGATTCGTAGTCGTCACTTCGAGTCTCCTTGGGTCTCTCGCTGAGGGAACGAGAAAGCCCGCCGGAGGCGGGCTCAAGGAGCGACTGACCCAGTCAGGTTATCTAGAGCGCAAACCTCCGGGGGCGCATCGAACCGACAGCGACGGCGAGCTTTGCCATGTTGCGTCCCCTTTCCATTGCGGTAACGACGGGAGAGTACCCGATGAAGGCTGGCCTGTCAAACTATCAGAGAAGAGAAGGGGACACCCCCATGCCCCCGGCCCCAACGCGTCGGGGCGCCTGGCTAGTGCATCCAGGGTGTATACGTAATGCCCAGGAGGAGGCCTTCCGGGCTGACGAACCGCAGTACCGTTTGACCCCAGGGCTCCTTCCTCGGACCAACCAGTATCCGGACTCCTTTCGCCTGCAATTCCAGGGCTGCCTCAGCAACGGCCTCCTCGGTCTCGACGTCGAACTCCATGCCGCCATTCGGGATCGGAAGATCGGCGGGCCACTGCTCTGTCCCGAAACAGGATTGCGCCGCGTCCTCGATCCTCCACAGACCGAAGTGCTTCACTCCCTCCAATTCATCGGTTGAGATGTACTGGCCTTCAGGCAGAGGCAAACCAAGAACCTCCCTGTAAAAGCGGCCGCTCGCCTCCAAGTCTCTGACGATCGGTCCGAAACCAGCAACGAACTTGATCTTCACGATAGGCTCCTTCGCCTAACAGCTAGCGTTTGCGGGCGATGGCCACCTCCGCTTCGCGGACGATGGCGGCGGGCGTGAGGTCGTACTTGACGAGGAGCTCGTCCCACTTGCCCGACTCGGCGTAGGAGCGCATGCCGACGAAGCCCATCGGCACGGGGCGCGTCGTCGCCAGGTGCTGGGCGATCATGGCGCCGAGGCCGCAGTGCACGAGGTGCTCT
>DATBWN010000254.1:0-22774 GCA_036514755.1 Dehalococcoidia bacterium
TGCAACCACTTCGAGGCGCTGTACGAGCAAGCGCTGGCAGGCAAGCGGGCGCCCTTCCAGGCCTGGCGCGACCGCCTGGTGACGCTGGGACGAGAAGTCGTCGCGACAGGCGCGCGCGAGGCCGTGCGCGGCGTCGCCGTGGATGTGGACGAGGACGGCGCGCTGGTCATCGAGCGGGCGGACGGCCGCCGCGTCCGCGTCGAGGCGGGCGACGTGACACTCAGCGCCTAAGTCTGCTCCCGCGCCTCACCTGCCGGCAGGAGCTTGATCGACGCCGGGTCGCGCTTGACGACGAGGCGCAGGCCCTCCGTTGCCGTGACGATGACCGGCGTGTCCTCATCGAGGGGCGGGTCTTCCGCCGTGGCGTCCCAGCGCTCGCCCGCGACGTGGACGACTCCGCGCGGGTTGAGGCGCGAGCGTGCCGTGCCCTTGGCGCCGATGAGCGACTCGCGGCCCGTATGCGCCGGCATCCGCCGCAGCCGCACCAGCGTGCCGACGACGAGCAGCAGGAAGGCGCCGACGACGGCCGCCAGCGCGAAGACGAGCCAGCGCGAAACCTGGAAACCGGTTTCGCCGCTGCCAGTGAGGATCAGCCCGCCCAGGATGAGCGAGATGACGCCGCCTATGCCGATGACGCCGAAGCCGGTCACGAACACCTCGGCGAACAGCAGGACGAAGCCGAAGAAGATCAGCGCGACGCCGGCCCAGTTCGTCGGCAGCGAGCCGAGAGCGAAGTAGGCGAGGATCAGGGAGATGACGCCGAGGATGCCGGCGAAGAAGGTCGGGTGGAAAATCTCCGAGATGAGGGCGAGCCCGCCCAACGTCAGCAGCAGGAAGGCAACGTCCGGATCGGCGATGCGGTAGAGGAGTTCCTCGAAGATGTTGGTGCCGTTCTCGGTCGTATCGGCCCCGGCGGTGCGCAGCGTGACCGCCCGCAGGCCGCCCGTCTCGATGGCGACCTCCACCTCGCGGCCGTCCGCCTGCCTGAGGAGGTCGTCCAGGCCCGTAGCGACGAAGTCAACGACATCGAGGGAGACAGCCTCGTTCTCGTTAACGGCCGCGGCCTCGCGCACGGCCTTTTCGGCCCAGTCGGCGTTGCGGCCGCGCAGCTCGGCGATGCCGCGGATGTAGGCGACGGCGTCGTTCTGCACCTTGCGGCCGAGGGCGCCCTCGATGTCGCCGCCGCTGGCGTCGATCGGCGTGGCGGCGCCGATGGAGGTGTTCGGCGCCATGGCGGCGACGTGGCCCGCCATGGTGATGAAGGTGCCGGCGGAGGCAGCGCGGCCGCCGGCGGGCGAGACGTAGACGATAACCGGCACGCGCGACGCCTCGATGCGCTGGATGACGTCGCGCATGGCGCTGTCCAGGCCGCCCGGCGTGTCCAGGCGCAGGACGACGGCCCGCGCCTCCGAGCGCTCGGCCGTATCGATGCCGCGGTCGACGTAGCGCTCCATGACCGGGTTGACGATGCCCTTCCAGGTGAGCACGTGCACCAAGTCGCGCGGCTTTGTGGCGCCGCCGCAGGCCGCGGCGAGAGCGCCGAGGAGGATCAGCAGCACGCCGAGGCTGCCCAGCGGCCGGCGTAGAGGGAGTCGCATACGTCGATTATAGGTCGCGGGCACAGGGGCTAACAGGAACAGGAATTCCTCTTCTTGACACTCCGCCTGACGCCCGTATCATGGGATCATGGTTCCCAGCCTCAATCGCATATCGGAGCGCGCCGACGCCCGCGCCAACCGCGCGCGTGTGCTGGAGGCGGCGCGCGAGGCGTTCCGCGAGCGCGGCGTGGCCGCTGAGATCAAGGACCTGGCGGAGCGCGCCGAGGTCGGCGTTGGCACGATCTACCGCAACTTTCCCGGCGGCAAGGACGACCTCGTCCTCGCCATCCTCAAGGACCTCCTCGCTACATCCTTCCGGGAGGTACGCGAGGCAGAAGCGATGGCCGACCCCGTAGACGGGCTGCGCTACCTCCTGGAGCGGGAGCTGACACGCGTCGAGCAATACGGCTGGCTCTTCGAGGCGATGCTCAGCGGCCAGATCCCGCCCCGGAGCCACGCCGCCGCGCACGAGGAGATGGAGGCGCATCAGTTCGGCCGGCGCTTCCAGCGCCTGGTCACCCGCGCCGTCGAGGCCGGCCGGCTGCGGCCCGACCTGGACGTGGTCGTGACGGCGGCGATGCTGACGGGCACGACGAGCCCGATGAACCGCTGGGCTCTGCCCGGCCGCAAGCCGGAGGAGCTGGCGGACACTATCCTCGCGGCGCTGCTGCGCGGCGCCGCTGCCAAAGATGGGAAAGGAGAGGCCGTTAAGGCGCTGTGACGACAGAGAACGCAATCGAGGTTATGGAGCTTACCCGGCGCTTCGGCGATTTCACCGCCGTAGACGCCATATCGTTTGAGGTGCCGCGGGCGGAGATCTTCGGCTTCCTGGGGCCCAACGGCGCCGGCAAGACGACGACGATATCGATGCTATGCACCCTCCTGCGGCCGACGGCGGGCCGGGCGACCGTGGGCGGGCACGACGTCCTGAGGGAGTCCGCTGCCGTGCGGCGTCAAATCGGCATCGTCTTCCAAGACACGACGCTGGACGACCGCCTGACCGCGGCCGAGAACCTGCGCTTCCACGCCGAGGTGTACGGCATGGACCGCCGCATCATCGGTACGCGCACGCGGGAGATGCTGGAGCGCGTCGGCCTGGCCGACCGCGCCAACGACATCGTCATCAACTACTCCGGCGGCATGAAGCGCCGTCTGGAGATCGCGCGCGGCCTCATGCACTCGCCCACCGCCCTCTTCCTGGACGAGCCGACCATCGGCCTCGACCCGCAGACGCGGCGCAGCCTGTGGGAGTACGCTCAGTCGCTGCGCGAAGAAGAGGGCGTGACCATCTTCATGACGACCCACTACATGGACGAGGCGGAGGCCTGCGACCGCATCGCCATCATCGACCACGGCAGGATCGTCGCGCTGGACACGCCTTCCGGCCTCAAGGGGCGCCTGGGCGGCGACGTAATCAGCGTCAGCGCCCGGGACAACGACGCCCTGGCGCGGGAGATCGGCGAGCGCTTCGAGGTGGAGCCGCGGCTCGAGAACGACCGCGTCGAGTTCCGCGTCGACCACGGCGACGTGTTCCTGCCGATGCTGTTCACCCGCCTGACGACGCCGATCGAAACCGTGTCGGTGCGGCGGCCGACGCTCGACGACGTCTTCGTCGCCCTCACCGGCCACCAGATTCGCGAACAGGGAGCAGGGGAGGGCGAGCGGCTGATCGCCGCGATGCGTTCCGGCCGCGGCGGTTTTGGGCCGATGCGCGCGGGCGGTGGCGGCGCGATGAGAGGAAGACGCTAATGGCAGTAGAAGCAACCATCCAAGCAGGCAGAGGCGCCAGACCGGCCTACGCGGCCGGACAACCGAGCCAGCTACGCGTCATCCGCGTCATCTGGCAGCGAGAGGTCCTCACCCACACGCGCGACCGGGCGCGGATGATCTCCGGCCTATTCATGCCGCTCGTGATGATGCTGATGCTGGGCGAGGGCCTCGGCAGAAGCATCGGCCAGCTCGGCGGCGGCATCGACTACCGGCAGTTCATCTTCCCCGGCATGGTTGCGCAGGCCGTGCTGATGAACTCGGTCTTCACCGGCGCCTCCATCATCTGGGACAAGCAGTTCGGCTTCCTGCGCGAGATCCTCGTGGCGCCGATAAGCCGGACGTCCATCGCCGTCGGCAAGCTGCTGGGCGGCACGACGATCGCGCTGCTGCAGGGCTCGGTCATCTTCATCTTCGCACCCTTGCTCGGCGTTGACCTCTCGCTGCTGGTCGTTCTGAAGATGCTGGCCATCATGGCGCTCCTGTCACTGACCATGACCAGCGTCGGCATCGCCATGGCCTCCCGCCTGCCCACGCAGGAGAGCTTCCAGATGGTGACGCAACTGACGATCATGCCGACGATGTTCCTGTCCGGCGTCATGTTCCCGATCAACAACATCCCGACGTGGCTCGAGGTGATCGCGAAGCTGAACCCGGTGACCTACGCGGTGGCGCCGCTGCGCGCGACCGCCCTGGGCAACGTCGTCCAGGAAGGCACGCCCAGCGCGTTCAGCGTGACCAACGTCGAGCTCTTCGGGCACACGCTGTCGACCGCGGAGTCGCTGGCCATCGTCTTCGCCTTCGGCGTCTTCATCCTGTTGTTCGCCGTCCAGTCGTTCCGTCGCGCCGAGTAGAGCCGGCGCATAAGAGAGTCTGCAGGTTGAAACCTGCAGCTACCGCTGACGGTGCGCCACAGAAGCTGCAGGATTCATCCTGCAGGCATCCGAAGGGCGTCTAGAGCGTTATCAGCACCTTCACGGCGCCCTCGACCCTGCGGCTGAACAGCTCGTAGGCGCGGCCGACTTCGCTGAACGGCACCTTGTGCGAGACCATGAAAGAGGGGTCGATGCGTCCCTGGGCCATGAGGTCGACGGCGACCTTGACGTTGTCGGCGACCTCGCCGGCGCGGGCGCTGTTCGTGACGAGGATCGTCGGCAGCTTGTAGTACATGCCGCCCCAGTCGAACGGGAAGACGGGGCCGCCGTGGGGCATGCCGAAAATGACGGTGGTGCCGTGCATCTTCAGGACGTTGCAGGCCTGGTTGCAGGTCTCGGGCAGGCCGCAGGCCTCCACCGAGAAGTCGACGAACTCGCCCTTCGTGATCTCTTTCACGGCCTCGATGACGTTCTCGCGCGCCGCGTTGATGGTGTGCGTGGCGCCGACCTTCTTCGCGAGGTCGAGCCGGTAGTCGACGACGTCGGTGACGATGACCTTGCTGGCGCCGGCGCGGGCCAGGAGGTCGGTGAAGCTGAGGCCAATGGGCCCCTGGCCGAGGATGACAACGCTTCTGCCCAGGACGCTGCCCATCTTCTGCACTGCGTAGATGACCGTGCCCACAGGCTGGGCGAGGACGGCCAGGTGGGCCGGCACCGACTCGGGGACGGGGATGCAGCGCGCCGCGGGCATGGCGACGTACTCGAAGAGGCCGCCGGAGTAGGTGAGGGCGACGACGCGCTCGCCGGGCTTCAGGCTCTCGTCCAGGCTCTCGACGACGACGCCGGAGGTCTCGTGACAGGGCAGGCCGGCGGGCCGCGGGTAGTCCTCTTCGGCGAAAACGCGGTCGTAGGTCAGGAGGTCGCTGCCGCAGATCGAGAGCGTCTCCAGCTTGACCAGCGCCTCGCCGGGCTTGGGCGATGGCGTGTCCACATCCAGAATCTCGAACTGCCTCGGGCCAACGAGACGGGCCGCCTTCATTCCTTGCTCTCCTCCTAGCGCGGGGCGAACGGCCCACATTGTAAGGCAGCACTGCGGGCCGGCATAGGGCGCAGGCGTACGCAGGCGCCCGACCATTTGTCACCCTGAGCGCAGCGAAGGGTCTAGCCGTGGGCGGGACGATTCGTCTCGGTCGAGGGCCAGGTTCCTCGCGGAGTTCATCTCGAGCGAAGTCGAAGGGCTCAGGGTGACAGACGACGCTCTCAGGCGACCGAGATGGTGCTGCCGGCCTCTCCCTCCCGCGACGGGCTGACGAGGACGCGCGCCGGCAGGCGCTGCGCCAGCTCCTGCAGGTGAGTGACAACGCAGACGAGACGGTTCTCGCCCCGCAGAGCATCCAGGGCGTCCGCGGCGCGGTCCAGCGCCTCCGGGTCGAGGGAGCCGAAGCCCTCGTCGAGGAAGATGGAGTCGAGGACGACGCGGCCGCCGGCGGCGAGGCCGGGCAGGCTCTCGGCGAGGGCGAGAGAGAGCGCCAGCGAGGCGAGGAAGGTCTCGCCGCCGGAGAGCGTCTTCACGGAGCGGGCCTGGTCGGCGTTCCACTGGTCGATGACCTCGAACTCCTGCCCCTTCTCCTCGACGCGCAGCCGGTAGCGGCCGGCGGAGAGCTGCTCCAGGCGCCGCGAGCCGTCTGCGGCGAGCGTCGCCAGCGCTTCCTGCTGAACGAAGGCCTGGAAGCGGTCGGCGCGGAGCATGAGGGCGAGGTCGGCGGCGACGCCGTGATCCTCCTTCAGCCGCGCGAGGTCGCGGCGCAGGCCCTTCGCCTTCTCGATGTCCTGCTCCAGGCGCTTGAGGCGCTCTTCCGTCTGGCCGATGACGAGCGCGGTCTCCTGCTGGCGCGCCTGCGCCGACGCCAGGCGCTCACGCAGCGCGGCCGAGACGTCGGCGCCTGACCGCAGCAGCTCCGCGACCTCCGGCCAGCCGGCCTCGCCAGCGAGCTGCGCGAGGCCGTCGGAAGGCTCTTGCAAGGCGCTGCGGGCTGACTCCCGGCTCTGGGCGGCGCCGGCGGCGCGCTGAGCGAGCGCCGCGAGCTCCTGGCGGGCGCGGTCGAGCTCGCCTTTGAGCCGCTCGACCTGACCGGCGAGGCCGCGCGCCTCCTCCTCCAGCCGCTGGCGCTGGGCGCCCGCCTCCGTCTGCTCCTTAAGCGCGGCCTCGAGAGCGACGATCGAGGGCGCGGCGCCTTCCGGCAGCGCCTCTGCCAGGCCCGCGGTGAGGCGCAAACGCCTGCCATCGAGCTCCTCGACGCGCTCGGCGGCAGCCTGCGCTTGTGCTGAAACCTGCGTCGCCGCGGTGAGGGCGGCCTGCAGCGCCCCGCGCTCGCCCGACTCAGCCTTGCGGGCGGCCTCGAAGCGTTGCTGCGCAGCCTCCAGGCTGTCGCCGGCGGCGGCCGCCGGCACCTCGCCGATGGCGCCGCCGCAGACGGGGCATCTATCGCCGGGCTTGAGGCCGCGCTGCAGCGTCGCGGCGAGGTCGTGGCGCTTTGCCTCTTCCAGGGCCTCTTCGGCCGACTGCAGCGCTCGCTCGGCGGCGGCGTGGCGGCGCCCCTGCTCTTCGGCCGCTATCGCCAGCTCGGAGACGCGCGAGTCGACCTGCTGCCGCAGCGCCTCCGCATTCGCCACGTCCTCCAGGCAACGCGCCAGGTCCTGCGCCCGACCGAGGGCGAGCGTGAGCTGCGCCAGTCGCTGCGGCTCGAAGCGGTTGGCGGCGAGCTGCGACTCCGCCTCGGCGAGGCGCTTCGCCAGCGCCGCCAGCTGCGCGTCGCCATCCTCGACGAGGGCTCGCGTCCGCACGAGAGCCTCCTGGGCTGCGGTCGCCTCGGCCTCGGCGGCGCAGAGGCGGTCGCGGGCCTGGCTCAGCGCCTGCGCCAGCGCGAGGCCGTCGGCCAGCGCCAGCGACTCGGCCTGCAACCGCTCGGCCTCGCGGCGCTTCTCCGCCACCTCGGCTTCGAGTCGATCGCGGTTCTCCGGCGTTGCCTCGGCCAGGCCGGCCAGCTCTCGCTCGCGCTCGTCGAGGCGGGTCTTCAGCTCGGCGGCGATGGCGCCGGCGCGGGCGCGCATGCGCTCGTAGAAGTCGAGGCGGAGGAGGCTGCGCAGGACGGCGCGGCGCTTGTCGGCGGCGCCGGCGAGGAACTCGGCGAACTGCCCCTGCGGCAGGAGGACGGAGCGCGTGAAGCCGTCGTAGTCGAGGCCGACGATCTGGGCGACGTGGGCGGTGACGTCCGCGGCGCGGTCGGCAAGGGCGCGCCACTCGCCGTCCTGCCAGCGATCGAGGCGCTGGTTGGGCGCGCCCTTGCGGCGCGTCTCACGGTAGACGCGGAACTTGTCCTCGCCGGCGAGGAACTCCAGCGCGACGCGCATGCGCTCCACGCCCTGGGAGATGCAGGCGCCGACCTCGTTGGCGACGCGCGGCACGCGGCCGTAGAGGGCGTAGGAGATAGCGTCGATGAGGGACGACTTGCCGGCGCCCGTCGGGCCGGTGATGGCGAAGAGGTCGAGGTCTCTCAGGTCGAGGCAGGTGGGGCCGCGGAAGGCGGTGAAGCCCTCCAGCTCAAGCTTCAGCGGTCGCATGCTCCTCCTCGCCGAGCAGGTGCCGGAAGAGGGCCAGCGTCTCCGGCGTCGGCTCGTGGCCGCGGCCCAGCTTGCCGGCGTAGAACTTGGAGAACAGCTCGACGGGGCCCAGGCTCTCCCGCCCCTCTGCGGCCGGCGCCGGCTCGTCCGCCTTGCGGGCGCGCTCGACGTGCACGGCCGATGGCAGCACCTCGCGCACGAGCTGCGGCAGGTTGGCGACGGGCAGGTCGACGTCGACGTAGACGCGGAACCAGGCGCGGTCGACGATGTCGCGGTACTGAGCGAGCTCGTCCAGGGCCACGCCCTGCTCCGGCGAGCCGAGGTCGACCATCTCGCGGCCGGCGGTGACGGACAGCTGCGTCACCTGCGCCGGCTGGCGGGCGTGCACCTCGACGAGGTTGACGGACTTCGCCTGCTCTCGCTCGCCGAAGTCGAGCTGCAGCAGTGAGCCGGAGTAGGCGGCGCGCGTGGCGCACTTGATCGCCTGCGGCCTGTGCACGTGGCCGAGGGCGACGTACTGGGCGGCGGCCGGCAGCGCCTCGCGGCGCACGCCGTAGAGGCCCATCGCCATGTGCAGCTCGCGCTCGCCGCCGCCGATCCCGACGACGGCATCGTGGGCGAGGAGATGGGCGAGGAGGACGTTGCAGGCGTCCGGCTCGAAGGCACGGGCGAGGCCGTCGAGGGCGCTCCGCATGCGGTCGGCGTACTGGGTGAGCGGGGCGCCCGCCTCTCCCTGCAGGCGCTCGAAGTCGACGAAGTCGCGCTCGTTCACCCAGGGCAGCGTAGCGACGAGGGCGCGCTCGCGCCCATCACGCGAGGCGACCTCGACGACGGCGCCGTCACTGGCGCCGCGCGGTAGGCCGCGGGCGTGAATGCGCAGCGAGTCGAGCAGCGGCGCCACGGCGTCGAGGCGCCGCGGGTGGTCGTGGTTGCCGGCGATGACGACGGCTGGTATGCCGGCGCCGTGCAGCTCGCGAAAGAACGCGTAGACCAGCCGCTCCGACTCGGGCGAGGGCGCCGACGTATCGAAGACATCGCCGGCGACGAGGAGGCAGTCGGCTTCTTGCGCGCGGGCGTGGTCGAGCACCTGCTGAAGCGCCGCCTCCTGCTCGGCGTGGCGGCTCTGGCCGCGCACCGTGCGGCCGATGTGCCAGTCGGAGGTGTGGAGGAACCTCATACGGGCATACGAGTAGACAAGCAGACGGGCAGATCGATCACGGGGCGTTGTTCCTCTTGATGCGCGCGAAGAGGTCGTCAGCGCCTTCCAACGCCTCTTCCGCTACCTCGTCGGCGCGCGTCGCCCAGGACGGGAAGGGGAACTGGACGAGCAGCGGCACCGGCACGTCCGGCTGCTGCAGGAACATGCTGCCCGGCTTGAGGATCGCGGAGCGAACGCGGGCCGCGGCGGTGAGGAAACCGTACTCGTCCCGCTGTGACTCGGCGGCGTCCAGGCGGCCGACGACGCGGAACGAGGCGTTCGCGGTCACGCGGCGCTCGATCTCGCTCGCCGTCTGCTCGGCGCCGATGAGGACGACGCCGAGGCTGCGACCCCGCTCGGCGATGTCGAGGACGACCTCCTTGATCGGGCTGCGGCCCTCGCGCGGAGCGTACTTGTTCAGCTCGTCCAGGACGAGGAAGACGAGGGGCAGGCGGCTGCCGGAGGCGTCCTTGTCCTCCATGAGACGCTTGACGACGACGCCGACGACGAAGCGCTTGGCGCGGTCGCTCAGGCGGTTTATGTCAATTACGCTCACCTGGCGCTTCGACCAGTCAAAGCGGTGCTTCGCGGCGTCGACCTCGCGTTCGGCGCGGATAAGCGGCGAGACGGCCGCGGCAGCGGCCTCGAAGCGGCGGGCGAAGGCCTGGTGCGTGCCCTGCGCCGCCCGCGGCG
The DNA here is from genome assembly GCA_036514755.1 of Dehalococcoidia bacterium. Classification (GTDB taxonomy): domain Bacteria; phylum Chloroflexota; class Dehalococcoidia; order DSTF01; family WHTK01; genus WHTK01. Next base: position 9,753 of record DATBWN010000254.1, read on the forward strand.
CGATGCCCTCGATGAAGCTGCAGACGACATCGACGAGCTCGTCCAGGGAGCGGACGGCGAGGCCGGAGTCGACGCCCGGCACGCGCAGGGCGATGTCGCCCCGGTCCGGCGCCTGGTGCTCCATCTGCGCCTCCAGGAAGCGCTCTACCTGGCTGACGACGAAGCTCAGCTGGCTCGTCTCGTCATCGGCGTCGGCGAAGAGGAAGCGCAGCATGCGGTCGCGGCAGAACTCGCGCAGCGTCCAGTAGTAGGCGCTGACGCCCTCGGAGCGCGAGCCGGTGTCCGGCACGACAACGTCGCCGCGCTGGGCCGGACCCCAGAGGGCGACGTCGGCGAAGGGGCCCACGGGCAAGCCCAGCGCCTCGTACTTGCGAGGCTCGTCGGCGGGCAGCCTCGCGTTCGGCCTGTCGAGGTGGAGGAGGTCCTCACCCTTGACGTTGAACACGATGGCGCGGGCGGCGTGGGCGTTCGCCAGCGAGTCGGAGTGGAAGAGGCCGTAGAGGAGGAAGAGGGCGTAGGTGGTCTTGGTCGCGACGCCGGAGATGCCGGAGATGTTGACGTGGGCGCCGCGACTGCCGTCGAGGAACTCCAGGTTGCCGTAGACCGGCTTGCCGTCGCGGGAGAGGCCGGCGGGGAAACAGCGCTGCATCTGGTCGAAGTAGAGGGCGACCTTACGGTCCGCGAGAGTCGCCCGGCGCACCGGCTGGCCGGGCCGCGGCGGCACCAGGACCTCCGGCTCCACCCTGGTGACGGAAACGTGGGCGATGGTGGCGATGTCGGCGCCGATGCTGCCCTGGGCGATCCGGAATACGTCTGAGTGGACGCTGGCGCCCTCGTGCAGCGACTGGACGTCGTCGACGACGCCGTAGTGGACGACCTCCTCGACGCCGGCGTCGGTGGGCACCGGCAAGCGCGTGTTGACCGCGACCACCTCGTCCAGTTGCAGGTAGGAGTCGGCAGGGATGCCGACCCAGAACTCCAGCGGCTTCGCTTCCTTGGTGCCGATGACGCGGGGCACGGACTCGTTCATGACGTCAGCTCCAGCCGGTGAAGATAGTCGCCGATGGCGCGCTGCAGCGAGGCGCGGTCGCCCAGCTCGCGCCGCAGGCCGGCCTCGAGCGCGCCAAGGGGCAGCAGGTTCTGCGGGGCGCGGGCGTCCTGCCACGGCCGCGAGGCGAAGTCCGGCAGGATCGACGCCGTCAGGTCCGCCAGGCGCGCGGCCTGGCCCGCGGGCATCTCGGCGATGGTCTCCAGCCGCACGATGCCCGCCATAGCGTAGTCGGCGGGCCACGGCTCCTGCAGCCGCAGGTACCAGGAGTAGAGCGGCTTCGACTGGTCGATGCGGAACACCGGCGTCCGATGTCGCGCCGGCAGGGCGGCCAGCGTGCTCCACTCGGCGGGCGGCAGGTAGCGCGTGTGCAGCGTCTTCGCGTAGCCGACGACGCTGGTCAGGTCGCCGGGGAAGATGCGCAGACGGCCGTCCATGACGACAAGGGGGAACCCCCTGGCCGTCATCTCCGCCGCCACCGCCGTCTCCAGGTCGCGCCGAACGCTGTCGATAGCCTGGGCCACCGCCTGGTAGCCGAAGCCCGGGTAGCTGTGCGGCCGGAAGGTCACGGACGTCTCGCCCCAGGGGACCTCCAGCGGCTCGACCTCCAGGGACGCGTCGGCGACGACCAGCCAGCGGGCCGTGCGCACGGGATCGATGAGCGGGCTCTCCGGCCTGGCGACGAAAGCGCCCGCCGCCACTGAGACGAGAGCGGCGTTGACGTGGACGCCTTCGTGCATGGCCAGGAGGCGGGCATCAACATTCTGAACGCCGTCCACGAAGACCACGGCCTCGGGACGGGGCAGCTCAGGCGCGGCAACGGGCGCCCAGAACGCCGTCTCCACCGTCAGGTCGACGGGTGGGGCCTCCTGCGGCTGCTCGGCCGCCTCCTCGATCTGGAAGGCCGACTCGTAGGACGTAGACCAGGGGTCACGGAGGAAGCGTGGTCGAGCCGGGGCGGGAGACTCGAACATGATTTCGCATAATTATAGCGGCCCCTCCGGCGCCCGCAAGGGGAGCTTATGCAAACTTCGCGCCGTCTCGCGACTACTAGGCGCCGAAGGCCAGGCTTAAGCCTGGCCTTCACGGGTATACGCGCCTTCGACTAGTCCAGCCGCAGCATGACGACGCCGGTCGCCAGCTTCGGGTAGAAGAACGTCGACTTGCGCGGCATACGCTGACCGGCGTCCGCGACGGCGATGACCTGGTCCACAGGCGTCGGGTTGAGAAGGAAGGCGACATCCCAGACTCCGGCTGCGACGGCCTCCGCCGCGAGGCGGTGGTCCTCCGTGTAGTCGATGCTCCCCGACGCCTCCTCGAAGTCGAGGGCGGGAAAGACGGCGCGCTGGAGGATGGTCACGTCCAGGCGGGCGAGCGCCGGCGGCGCGTCCGCCAGCCGCGACAGGAGGAGGTCAAAGTTGCGGGGGGCGAGGAGATGAAGGCGGCCCGGCTCCAGCCCGACGACGCCGAACGCCGGGCCCTGCCTGCCGGCCTCTCGAAGCTGCTCCACGAGGCGATCGAGGTTGGCCGCGTTGGCGACGCCGGCGTCTTCGAGGCTGAAGGTCGCCAGCAGGCGGCGCAGGCCACGTTGCGGGCGGTGAGGCAGGCGCGCGAGGCGATGCGTCGGCAGGACGACGAGGCCAGGGTCGGCCGTGGAAACGAGGGCGGCGAGGATGAAGTTCTCCGGCTCCTCGCCCGTCCAGCGGCGCGCGGCGGCGCGCCGCTCGTCGCGATACGCCAGTGCCGTCTCGTAGCGGTGATGGCCGTCAGCGACGTAGAGCTTCGCGCCGGTGAGGGAGCGGGCGAAGGCTTCGGCCGCTGCCGGCGCGAGCGGGCGCAGCGTGTGGCGCTCGCCCGGGAGCTTCGCGTCCAGCAGCAGCGCGCCCAGGGAGGCGTCCTCGACCGCGGCCACGCCGTCGGCCCGGTAGAGGGCGAGGATGGGGCTGAGATGGACGCGCGTGGCCTGCAGCAGTCGGAGGCGGTCCGCCTTGGCGACGGCGCCGGTGGCCTCGTGCGGCAGGACGATGCCCTTCTCCCACTCCTCCAGGCGCAGGCGGCCGAAGACGGCCCGCCGGCGCCGGCGCTCGCCCGCGTGCTCGAACTCCTGGTCGTAGACGTAGAGGCGCGGCTGCGGGTCCCGGACTAGGACGCCGCGTCTGCGCCACTCGTCGAGGTCGCGGCCGGCGCGCGTGTAGCGATTGTCCGTCGCCGTGTCGGAGGTGCCCTCCGCGCCGTAGTCGACGCGGGAGACGTTGAACTCGCTGCGGGCGTAAAGAGCGGGACGCTCGGCCTCCGAGACGACGTCGTAGGGCGGCGCGATGAGCTTCGACGCCTCGCCGGCGACGGCAGCGTCGTAGCGCAGGGCGCGGAAGGGGCGGATGTCAGCCACGCGGCCAGTGTAGCTGCAGGCCTTCAGGCCTGCACGTAGCGGCCGCCGCAGGTCTGAAGACCGGCGGGCTACAGGGCCGGTAGGCCGGCGGCGACCAGCGCCTCGCGCTGGACGGCGATGGAGTCGCGGATGCCCTTGTCCGCCAGGGCGAGGAGGTCGTTCATCGATTCGCGGTCGAAGGTGCCGCGCTCGGCCGTGCCCTGCACCTCCACGTAGCGGCCTTCGCCGGTCATCACGACGTTGAAGTCGACCTCGGCGCGCGAGTCCTCGTCGTAGCAGAGGTCGAGGAGCCTGTGGCCGTCGACGATGCCGACGCTGGTGGCGGCGACGGGGCAGCGGATGGGCACCGATGAGTAGGTGCCGTTCTCAACCAGCCGCTGCAGCGCCTGGACGAGGGCGACATAGGCGCCGGTGATGGAGGCCGTGCGCGTGCCGCCGTCCGCCTGGATGACGTCGCAGTCGACGGCGAAGGTGCGCTCGCCGAGGGCGGCCATGTCGACGACGGCGCGCAGGGAGCGGCCGATGAGGCGCTGGATCTCGTGCGTGCGCCCGCCGATGCGTCCCAGGACCGACTCACGCATGCTGCGCTGCTGGGTGGCGCGGGGCAGCATCGAGTACTCGGCCGTGACCCAGCCGCGGCTCGTGCCGCGCAGAAAGGGCGGCAGCCGCTCCTCCACGCTGACGGCGCAGAGGACTACCGTCTTGCCGAGAGTAATCAGCGCCGACCCCTCGGCGTAGGCAAGATAGCCCACTTTGATGCCCAGGGGTCGAAGGGAGTCGAACCGGCGGCCATCGATGCGGCTGCTCATGGCGAGCCGGATTATAGCACCCGTGTTAGCTTCGGTTGGGCTCTGGTACCGCTTCGGTCAGGCGGCGCGGCGGCGGCTCTTGCGCTCCTTGGGAGCCTGTACGATGGTGATCGGCGTCTCCGGAACCTTCGCATCAAGGCGCTCGCGCAGCAGGCGGACCTCCCAGCTCAGAGCGTCGAGGTCCTCGCGCAGGGAGAGCGTCTGGGCGAAGAGCTCCTCGATGCCGCCGTGGTCGGTCTCCGGCGCGCGTGAAGTCGCCTGCGCGCCGTTCATTGACTCAGCGGACACCTTGGGAGGCGTCTGGACGGGGAAGAAGGCCTTCTCGCGGATGCGGATCCGGCCGAAGCCGGCGGCGGCGCGCGACTCGAGGACGAGGGGGACGAGGCCGAAGAGGCCGGCGACGATCAGGACGACGCCCGTGAGCAGGACGACGGTCTGGCCGAGGGTCAGGTCAAACATCGCAGCGCCTCCGGCGGTCGCAGTGGCGGGGGATCGATCTGGACACGAGCCACGCCTCCTTTCGCTAGCCCGGGCGCGCGTACTCGGCGCCTTTACCTCCCTTTATCGACTGCGAAGGGCCTCCTCCGCAGTAGGCAGCGCCCCTGATCTCGCGCCGGCGAAGCCCCGAAAGGCGCCGCGCTCGGTCGCGACCCAGAGGTCGCGGCCGTCCGTCAGCAGGCGGACGCGGCCGTTGGCGTCCGTGCGCAGCTCCGGCACGCCCGCCAGGCGCAGGGCCAGCTCCAGCGTCGGCGAGGGGTGGCCGTAGGTGTTCTCGGCGCCCGCGGAGACGACGGCCAGCCGCGGTTGCACGGCGGCGAGAAGGGCCGGCGTCGTCGATCCATCGGAGCCGTGGTGGGCCACTTTGAGGACGGTAGCGCGGACGTCGAGGCCGGCGGCGAGCAGCGCCTCCTCGCCGACGGCGGCGACGTCGCCGGTGAGGAGGAAGCTCACCTCGCCGTAGACGAGGCGGAGGATGACGGAGTTGTCGTTGAGGTCGTCGGCGCCGCCGCGCAGCGGCCGGGCGGGCGGCGCCAGGACTTCGATGCGGGCGCCGCCGCCGAGGTCGATCCAGTCGCCGACCACGGCGACGCGCAGCGGCAGGCCGCGATCAGCCACCGCTTCGCGCCAGGCGGCGTAGGCGGTGCTCTTGCCCGGCAGCGGGCCGGCGAGGACGGCGCCCACCTCGTAGCGCTCCACGGCCGTGACCAGGCCGGTGACGTGGTCATCCTGGCCGTGGCTGAGGACGACGACGTCGATACGGCGAGCCGCGGGCGGCAGCTCGCGGCCGAGAGCCTGGGCGAGCCGGGCGCCGCTCGGCCCGCCGTCGACGAGGACGCGCCTGCCAGACGGCGCTTCGATGAGGATGGCGTCGCCCTGGCCGACGTCGAGGATGCTGACGCTTAGGCGGCCCTCGTCGGGCGCGAGGCCGTCCCACCAGACCCAGGCGGCGATGACGCCGACAACGAGGGCGACGACGAGCGCCGGCCGCAGGCGCAACGGCGCCGGCGCGTCGGCGGACGACGGCGGCGTCCGGCCGCGCACGAGGCCGCCAAGAAGAAGCACGGGGACGTAGAGCGCCGCCGCGCCCAGCGTCCCGAGGCCGTCTATGGACACGGAAGCGTAAGGCAGGCCGGAGGCGAGGTCGCCCAGCCGGACGAGGGCGGCGAGCGGCAGGTAGGCGGCTTGGCCGGCCAGCAGGCCGAGGCCGTCCGAGACGGCGCCGGCCAGCGCAGCGAAGAAGGCCGAGGCGAGGACGAGCGGGAACAGGGGCACGGCAATCAGGTTCGCCGGCAGGGAGATCAGGGAGACGCGCCCGAAGCTGGCGCCGATGATCGGCAGGACGGCGAGGCTGGCGGCGACCGTCACAGCCGCCTGCTCCGACAGCGTGGCCGCGAGGCCCTCCGGCAGCCGCGCCAGGCCGCGGCGCAGCCGCTCGGCGAGCGGCTCGGCGAAGAGGACCATCCCCAGCGTCGCCGCGAAGCTGAGCTGGAAGGAGACGTCGTTGACGTTGAGGGGTTGCCAGGCGGCGAGCGCGGCCCCGGCGAGCAGGACGGCGCCCAGGGCGCTGCCGCGCCTTCCCGCCAGCGTCGCGCCGAGCATGACCTCGCCCATGAGCGTCGCGCGCAGGACGGGCGGCGACGCGCCGACGACGAGAGCGTAGGCGACGACGACGATCATCGCCACGACCGTCGCTTCGCGGCGGCCGATGAGCCAGGCGAGGCCGCCGGCCGTGAACCCCGCGACGAGCATGACGTTGTAGCCGGAGATGGCGACGAGGTGGGAGATGCCGCTCCGGTTGAACTCGTCCGTGACGTCGTCCGGGATGGAGGCGCGCTCGCCGAGGAGGATGCCGCGCGCCAGGGCGGACTCCGGCTCGGGCAGGGAGCGGGTCAGCGCGTCGCTCAGCGGCCGGCGGACGGCAGCCAGGGCGCGCTGCAGGACGCTGCCGCCGCTACCGACGCGCTCGACGTCCGGGAACGCCGTGAGCGAGACGACGCCCCGCCGCGCCAGATACTCGCGGTAGTCGAAGCCGTCGAAGCGGGGCGGAGTCTGCAAGACGCCCGTGAGCTGCAGCCCATCGCCGTAGCGATAGCGCGGGAAGAGGCGCGTCGTGACCAGAACCTTGCCGCTCGTCGGCCGCCAGGCGTCGCCGTCGCTGTAGGCGTCGACGCGCAGCGAGAAGCGCTGGGCGAGGTCGCTCTCCTCCGGCTCGTCGACGACCGTGCCGCGCAGCGTCACCGGGCCGCCGTCGTTGAAGACCCCGACGCTGTCGGGGCCCGGCGCGTCCGGCGGTCGCGCCCCCTCGTAGCGGGCGAGGGCGGCGAGAGCGACGAGAACGAGCGCGCCGATGCCCACGGCCTCGCGGCGTCGCCCGGCGACGAGCGCGCCGATGGCGACGCCGGCGCCGCCGAGGGCGAGCAGCGGCCACAGCGCCGCCCCGCCGAGCGCGGCGGCCACGACGCCGGCGAGCCAGGCGACCGCGACGCCCTGAACGATCGCCCGGCGCGCAGTGCTCACGGCGCGGCGACCGTGATGAGGCGGCTGAGCTTGTCGAAGGTGGCCTGGGGGATGACGCGGCGGCTGACGAGCTCCTCGACGGAGCGGAAGGGACCGTCCAGGAGGCGCGAGTCGATGATGCGACGGGCGTAGGCCTCACCGATGCCGGGCAGGGCCTCCAGCTCCGCCTGGCAGGCGGCGTTTATGTCGAGCGGTGCCTCAGGAGAGGCGGGCAGGCCGTCGCAGGCCGCCACGGCCGGCACGAGGACGTCCTCGCCGTCGCGCAGGGGCCTCGCTAAGTCGAGACGCGCAAGGTCAGCGTCGGCGACCGGGCCACCGGCGGCGCCCAGCGCCTCGGCGAGACGGTCGCCATGGCGCAGCTCGTAGCCGCCCGGCCGCGCAACGGCGCCAGAGACCGAGACGCGGATGGGCGCGCCGTCCGGCAGCTCCGATGCGACGTGGAAGACGATGGCCGGCGGGCTTTCGTCCGTCAGCTCTCGGTAGGCGATGCCGGCGACGAGAAACAGCGCGGCGAGGCCGAGGAGGAGGGTGGCCCAGTGCGTCTGCAGCCAAGAGCGCATGACGAGCCCCAGACCTAGCGCGCGCTCGCGGTTCCGGCCAGTCGAGAGGCATACTATATACTTGTCTGACTATTTCAAGAGACGGGCGCCCATGCGAGGCCGCGACTTACTCTCGATAAGCGACCTTTCGCCGGAAGAGCTGGACCTGCTCATTCGCACCGCGCTGTCCATGAAGCGGGACGGCTCGCGGCCCGTGCTCGCCGGCCAGACGATCGCCATGCTCTTCGAGAAGCCGTCGCTGCGCACGCGCGTCAGCTTCGAGGTCGGGATGAAGCAGCTGGGCGGCAGCGCCATCTACCTCTCGCAGTCGGAGGTCGGCCTCGGCCAGCGCGAGCCGGTGGCGGACGTGGCGCGCGTCCTCAGCCGCTACGTCTCGGGCATCGTCGCGCGGACGTACGCGCAGCGCTCGCTGGAGGACCTGGCGCAGGCGGCGGACGTGCCGGTGATCAACGCCCTCTCCGACGACGAGCACCCCTGCCAGGCGCTGGCCGACCTGCTGACGATCCGTGAAAAGAAGGGGCGCCTCGCCGGCGTGCGTATCGCCTTCGTGGGCGATGGCAACAACGTCTCCTCCTCGCTGGCGCTGGCGGCGGCCCTCGCCGGCGCCGAGTTCGTCATCGCCTCGCCGCCGGACTACGAGCTGCCGACCTGGGTCGTCGAGACAGGGCGCCACTGGGCGCGGCGTACGGGCGGCGTAATCGAGACGCTGAGCGACCCGGCGCAGGCGGTGAAGGGCGCGGACGTCGTCTACACGGACGTCTGGACGTCGATGGGGCAGGAAGCATCGCACCAGCGGCGGCTGGAGGCGTTCCAGGGCTACCAGGTGAACGAATCGCTGATGGCGCGGGCGAAGCCGGATGCCGTCTTCATGCACGACCTACCGGCTCATCGCGGCGAGGAGACCGTCGACGCGGTTATCGAGGGGCCGCAGTCCGTGGTCTTCGACCAGGCTGAGAACCGTCTGCACGCCCAGAAGGCGCTGCTGGCTGCGATAATGGGAGACGAGGCCGCGATTTAGGCGGCGCCAGCCATGGGCCAGCTCATCGAAGACGTCCGGGACTCCCTGCAGCGTCTGGACGGCGCCGCCGTCCTTGACATCCTCATCATCGCGACGATCATCTTCGCGCTGCTGATGGCGCTGCGCGGCACGCGCGCCATGACGCTCCTGCGCGGCGCCGTGGCCGTCGTCCTGCTGGTCTTCCTCCTCGGCCGCATCCTGGAGCTGAGCGTCGTGAACTTCCTCGTCCGCAACTCGCTGCCCGGGCTGGTCCTCGGCCTCATCGTCATCTTCCAGCCGGAGATTAGGCGGGCCCTGGAGCGCGCCGGGCGGACCAGCATGCGCCGCTGGCTGTCGAGCTCGGAGCAGTACGCCGCGGTCGAGGGCATCGCGGAGGCGGTAACCGAGCTCTCTCACCAGCGCCACGGCGCCATTATCGTCCTGGAGCGCAGCACCGGCCTGGAGGACTACATCGAGAGCGGCGTGCGGCTGGACGCCAGCCTCAGCGCCAAGCTCATCGAGGGCATCTTCTACCCGAACTCGCCCCTGCACGACAAGGCGCTCATCGTGCGCGACGAGCGCATCGTCGCCGCGTCCTGCACGCTGCCGCTGGCGACGGGCGCCGGCGCCGAGCGCCTGGGCATGCGCCATCGGGCGGCGCTGGGCGTGAGCGAGGAGACGGACGCCGTCGCCGTCGTCGTCTCGGAGCAGACCGGCGCCGTCTCCATCGCCTCGGAGGGGCGGCTCATCCCGGTGCGGGACGAGACGCGCGTGCGCTCGGCGCTGGAGGCGCTCATCTCGAAGAGAAACGGCCTCCGGCCGCTGCCGGCCCAGGCGAGCTAAGTGCTGCGGCGCGGCTATCCCCAGTGGCGGCGGGCGGCGACGCCGATCGCCCTCGCCCTGCTCTCGCTGCTGGCGGCGCTCGTCCTCTGGATCGCCGTCACCGGCGCGGAGAACCCCACCCGCGTCGCCGTCTTCAGCGGCGCCATCGAGGTCAAGGCCGTCAACGTGCCGGAAGGTCTGGCGGTGGCGAGCATCCGCGAGCCCGTCGTGAGCCTCCGCGTCAGCGCCGACGAGGACGCATTCGACAGGCTTACGGCGGCCGACTTCGAGGCGGAGGTCGACCTCTCCGGCGTGCGCCAGCCGTCCTCCGACCAGGTGGTCATCGCCCGCGTCGTCGGCAGGCGCGACGTCGAGATCGTCGCGGTGACGCCGGCGGTCGTCGCGGTGGTGCTGGAAACGGAGGCGACGAAGCAGGTGCCGGTGCGGGCGAACCGCGTCGGCGCGCCGCCGCAGGGCTACAGCGTCTCGAAGGTGGAGCCGAAGCCGGACAGCGTGCGCATCCGCGGCGCGACCAGCCTCGTCGGCCTCGTCGACAGCGCCGCCGCGGACGTCAACCTCACCGGCCTGCGCGTCTCCATCCAGCAGCAGTACACCCTGACCCCCCGCGACGCGCGCGGCCTCGACATCGAGCACGTCTCGATCGAGCCGGCGAGCGCCGACGTGAGCATCACCATCGCGCAGCAGGAGGTCACGGTCGCGCTGCCTATCCTGCCGCAGATGCAGGGCAGCGTCGCAGATGGCTACCGGATCGTCGCCGTGACGACGGACCCGGCGGCCGTCGGCGTCTCCGGCCCGCTCACCCTGCTGCAGGCGCTCTCCTATCTGATGACGGAGCCCATCGACGTCAGCGGCCTCAACGGCGACCTCACACGCACCGTCCGCCTGCGCCTGCCGGCAGAGCTGCGCGCGACGCGCGACAGCGTCAGCGTTTTCCTGCGCGTGGCGCCTGCGCAGGGCGAGATCGTGCTCAACGTGGCGCCGCGCGTCACGGAGCTGGGTGAAGGCCTGCAGGCGGCAGTGCAGACGGCGTCCATCGGCCTGCGGCTGCGCGGCCCGATGCCGACCCTGCGCACCTTGGGGCCGGACTCCGTCTCGGCGACGGTGAGCGCCGCCGGCCTGGGCGAGGGCGTCTACGTCCTCACCGCGGCCGTCAGCGTGCCCGCCAACGTCGAGGTCGTCTCCGTGGAGCCGGCGTCCGTCGTCCTGGTGCTGCGGCGATGAGCGGCGCCGAGCGCAGGCCGCTGGTAGCTCTCGTCGGGCGGCCGAACGTCGGCAAGTCCGCTCTCTTCAACCGCGTCGTCGGCGAGCGGCGCGCCATCGTCGAAGACATCGCGGGCACGACGCGCGACCGCCTCGTCGCCGAGGCGGAATGGCGCGGCCGCGCCTTCGACCTCGTCGACACGGGCGGGCTGGCGGAGCCGACGACGCTGGCGGGCTCCGGCGCCTACATGGACGCCATCCGCGCCCAGGTGGAGTCGGCGGTGGCGGAATCGGCGCTGCTGCTCTTCGTCGTCGACGCGAAGGCGGGGATCACGGCCGCCGACCACGAGGTCGCGGCGCTGCTGCGGCGCTCCGGCAAGCCGGCGTTGCTCGTCGCCAACAAGGCGGACACCGCCCGCCGCGCCGAGCAAGCGACGGAGTTCTTCGAGCTCGGCCTCGGCGAGCCGCAGCCGGTGAGCGCCGCCAACGGCGAGGGCGTCGGCGAGCTGCTGGACACGCTCGTGAGCCTGCTGCCCTACCTGCCGGAGGCCGAAGCGGTTACGACGGGGCTGCGCGTCGCCATCGTCGGCCGGCCGAACGTCGGCAAGTCGATGCTGGTCAACGCCATCCTCGGCGAGGAGCGCGTCATCGTCAGCGAGATCGCCGGCACGACGCGCGACGCCATCGACACGCCCCTCACGTTCGAAGGCGAGGCGATGACGCTCATCGACACGGCCGGCATCCGCCGCCCCGGCCGCATCGAGGGCTCCATCGAGCACTACAGCGTCCTGCGCTCGCGCGAGGCGATCGAGCGCGCGGACGTGGCCGTGGTCGTCTTCGACGCGGCGGAGAGGCTGCGGGCGCAGGACCTGCACATCGTCGGCCTGGCGCTGGACGCGAGCGCGGGGCTAGTCGTCTGCGCCAACAAGTGGGACCTCGTCGCCGGCGAGTGGGAGCAGAGCGCCTACCTCGTGTCGGTGCGGCGCCGCCTGCGCTTCGCGACCTGGGCGCCCGTAGTCATCGTCTCCGCCCTGAAGCGCACCGGCCTCGACGATCTGCTGCGCGAGGTGCGCGCGGCGGGTGAGGAGCGACGAAAGCGCGTGCAGACCAGCGAGCTGAACGCGGTAATGCGCGGCGCCCTGGCGCGGCGGCCGCCGCCGCTGGCCGGTAGGCGCCGGCTGAAGCTGCTCTACGTGACGCAGGCGCGCACGGAGCCGCCGACCTTCGTCTTCTTCGTCAACGATGCCAAGCTGGTGGCGGCGACCTACGAGCGCTATCTGGAGAACGGGCTGCGCCGCGCCTTCGGCTTCCACGGCGCCGGGCTGAGGCTCGTCTTTCGCAGCCGCGGCGAGTCACTAGCGTGACGGCATTAGGCTGCCGCTCTCCTGTAGGATGGCCTCGAACCACGTGAGGGTGGTGGAGCATCCGGCTTAGAGTCGAAACCATCAGAGGGCAACTCTCACCCAGATGAGCATAGAGCTTGTCACTGCCATCGCCTGCGGCTACCTGCTGGGGTCGATCCCGTTCGGACTCATCACGAGCCGCCTCTCCGGGCGCGTCGACCTGCGCGAGTACGGCAGCGGCAGGACGGGCTTCACGAACAGCCTGCGCGTCCTCGGCCTGCGGCGGGCGCTGCCCGTCCTCCTCGGCGACTTCGGGAAGGGCCTCGCGGCGGCGCTGCTGCCCCTCCTCTACGCGGACGACGCCTGGGCGCGGGGCGCCGGCGGCCTCGCGGCCGTCATCGGCCACGTCTGGCCGTTGTTCGCCGCCTTCCGCGGCGGCCGCGGCGTCCTCACGGGCGCCGGCGTGCTGACGGCGCTCAGCCCGCTGGCGGTGCTTCTCGTCGTGCCGCTGGCCCTGCTGGCGCTCTACCTGACGCGATACGCGTCCGTCGCGTCGCTGAGCGGCGCCGTGCTGGCCGGCGCCGTCTTCACCGTTTTCGCCGCTCTCGACGTCCACTCCTGGGCCTACGCCCTCGTCGCCGTCACGGGCGGCGCGCTGATCGTCGCGCTGCACCACGACAACATCACGCGCCTGCGCGCCGGCACGGAGCGGAAGCTCGGTCAGGGCGGCGAGCGCCGTCCTTCCCCTGCGGGAAGGACCGGGGAGGCGCGATGACGCGGGCAGCGGTCGTCGGCACGACGAGCTGGGGCACGAC
>DATBWN010000255.1:0-2547 GCA_036514755.1 Dehalococcoidia bacterium
TTCACGCGGGAGGGCGTCTCCGTGGACGCGACGCTGGTGGCGGAGGGCTTCGGGCAGGCGTGGCGCCAGGACGGGCGCTATCGGGACGACATCATCGGCCTGGAAGGCGAGGCGCAGGCGGCAGGCAGGGGCTGTCTGTGGCGGTAGTGCATGTCATTCTGAGCCCTTCGACTCTGCTCAGGACAGGCTCCGCGAGGAATCTAGTCCAACAAGACCAGGGCCTCGACCGCAGCGGCTAGAATCTTCGCTTCGCTCAGAGTGACACGTTCGATCACGGCGCCGTCTCCAGCTCGAAGATCAGGTCGCGGTCGTTGTCGTAGCGGACCAGGGGCCGCGCCGGCGTATCGGCGTACCAGGCGACCTGCTTCGCGTTACTCGTCTCGATCTCCAATCGCCAGCAGTCGAACTCGCCTGCCGGCACGCGCACCCTCTCCTTGCCGGTGACGCGCAAGGTCACCGTCTGGCGGCTGCGCCGGTTGGTGATGATCGTCACGTATGACGCCTCGTAGCCCTCGCGAAAGTCGACGGTGCTCCAGAGGAACAGGGAGGTGTCGTTGTCGTAGGCGTGCTCCGGGACGCTGAGGCCGCTCTGCTTCTCGTCCTGCTTTATGATCGCGCCCTCGGCCGTGTATGTGACCTCCAGCGACGTCTCGTCGTCGGGCGTGAAGATGCGGCGGCTGGCGGAGATGGGCTTCAGCGTCCGGCCATCGACGGCGACGCTGGTCTCGTCCCGGTTCGACCCGCTCTCGAAGGCCTGGGCGAGGTTCAGCGTCTCGCCCTTGGGCACGACCAGAAGCGTGCCGCGACCGATGATCAGGCCGTCGTTGTCCTTGAGCTGATAGGAGAGGCTCTGGTTGCCGCGCCAGGGGATGGTCGAGACGATGTCGGATGTAGGCGGGCCCGAATCGCCGCCGCACGCCACCAGCGTGGCGGCAAAGGCTGCCGCGATCAGGAACCCGCGTGATAGCGGCGATGAACGGCTGGAAAGGGAACGCGAAGGAGTCAAGCTAGCGAAGCCGCCACCTCTCGGACAGTTTCGAGGACGTACTCGACGTCCGCGCGCTCGACGCCGTGGTGCGTGACCATGCGGACGCGGCCGGTCCTTCCTCCGGAAGGAGCGCTGCTGAGGACGCCGCGCTCCCGCAGGCGGCGGGCCAGCTCCTCGCGGTCGATGCCGTTCGTGGTGAAGAAGAGGATGTTGGTCTGGACGAGCGAGGGGTCGATCTTGATGCCCGGGATCGTCGCCAGGCCGTCGGCGAGGGCGCGGGCGTTGGCGTGGTCGTCCGCCAGGCGGTCGACCATCTCGTCGAGGGCGACGATGCCCGCCGCGGCGATGACGCCCGCCTGGCGCATGCCGCCGCCGACCATGCGGCGGACGCGGCGCGCCTTCTGGATGAACTCGCCGCGGCTGCAGATGAGGGAGCCCACGGGCGCTGAGAGCCCTTTCGAGAGGCAGAAGGTGACCGAGTCCGCCTCCTTCGCCAGCTCAGCCGCCGTCGTCTCCAGGGCGATGGCGGCGTTGAAGATGCGGGCGCCATCGATGTGAAAGGCGGCGCCGGCCTCGCGGGCGATGGCAGCCACCTCGGCCGTGTAGCTGGCGGGGACGGGCGATCCGTTGCAGAGGTTGTGGGTGTTCTCCAGGCAGATGAGGGCGGTGCGGGGCGCCGAGCCCTCGCCGCGACGGATGTTCGCCCGCACCTCGTCCAGATCCAGGCGGCCGTGCTCGTCGTTGCGGGCGGGCCGCAACTGGACGCCGGCGACGCCGGCGGCGCCGCCCAGCTCCGACTGCAATATGTGCGCCTGGCTGCCGACGATCGCCTCGTCGCTGCGCTGGCAGTGGCTGAGAACGGAGACGAGGTTGGCCATCGTGCCGCTGGCGACGTAGAGGGCGGCCTCCTTGCCCAGCCGCTCCGCGGCCATGGCCTCCAGGCGCTTGACCGTGGGGTCGTCGCCCAGGACGTCGTCGCCGACCTCGGCGCGGAACATCGCCTCGCGCATGGCGGGCGTGGGCTGGGTCACCGTGTCGCTGCGCAGGTCGACAACCCGCGCGGCGCCCCGACGCGTCGGGGCCGTCACTGGATGCTCGTCCCCTTTAGCGTCCTGTAGGGCTCGTCGCCGCGCACGGCCTTGAGCTGCTCGTTGCGCTCCTCCCACTCCAGCTCGGCGAGCACGGCAAGACAGGTGCTCTCAGAGGCGCCAAGGGAGCGGACGCGGTCCTCGATCGCCTGCCAGACGCCGCAGTCGACGAAGGTGCGGACGGTGCGCGGCCACTGGAAGGCGACGATGCGCTCCGGCGCGCCGAGACGCGGCCGCAGGCGCATCAGCTCGCGGAAGCGCTCCTCCGAGCTGCGGACGCGGTCGACGACGCGGATGAGGGGCGCCTCGCCGCCGGCCGTGCGCGAGTCGACGAGCAAGCGGCGGTCGAAAATCTGAAACATGACGACGAAGACCTCCGCCGTGTTGACGACGGAGAGGACTTCCTGCAGGTCAACGAAGAGGTCGTCTTCCATGCGGTCATAGTAGCAAGGAACGAAGAACAAGGAACAG
>DATBWN010000256.1:0-2637 GCA_036514755.1 Dehalococcoidia bacterium
TCCTCGAGCGCGAGGTGCGCAGCGCCCGCTTCGTCGAGACGGTGCGGTCATTAGCCTGACCCCGGGCCGTCAGACCAAAAGGCGCCGAACTGACGTATAATCCTTCAGAAGCACAGCCTACGAGGGGGGATCTCATGCCTCTGTACGAGTACTACTGCGAGCACTGCGACGGCGTCTTCGAGACGCTGCGGGCGATGCGCGAGGCGTCGGAGCCGGCGTCTTGCCCGCTCTGCGACCGCGACGCCAGGCGCATCATGCCGACGTCGTTCGCCGCCTTCACCTTCCGCGACGGCTTGCCGCGGCGCATCCCGGACGACTTCAAGTACTGGCACTGGGACGGCCGCAAGACCAAGGAGATGAACAAGGGCGGCGTGCCCGGCAACGAGCACTCCGAGCTTTACAAGCCGGAACCCAGGCCGAGGCCAACCAGGGGCGATTTGGAGGAGATGGCGGAGGTCCACCACCTCAAGGGGCGCCACTTGAAGATGATGCGGGAGTCCGGCCTCGACCCGGCCATCGGGCCGGACGGCCAGCCGGCCCTCTCGCCGAAGCTGGGCGCCAGCGGCCACGTCGACTAGCGCTCCGCCCTCATAGGCGCTGTGAAGGCCAGACTGAAGTCTGGCCTTCGTCTCTTATTCGGCAGGTCGCCTGCTACGACCGCCGCTCCGTCACCCAGAGCGCGATGTCGGCCAGGGAGTCGCGAGGCGGCGAAGGCGGCAGCGACTCCAGCGCCTTCAGGGCGCGGTCGCGGAAGTCGCAGGCAACGGCATAAGCCTCGCCCAGCACCGTCGACTCGCGGATTGTGTCCAGGGCGCGCCGCAGGCTCTCCGCCCGCTGACGGCCGGCGAAGTAGCGCTGCACCGGGTTGTTCTTCGGGTAGCGTTCGATGAAGAGGAGCGAGGGTAGCGTCAACGTGCCCTGCATCAGGTCGCTGCCGGCCGGCTTGCCCAACTCGTCCTCGTCGCCGGTGAAGTCGAGGATATCGTCGGCGATCTGGAAGGCCATGCCGAGGTTCTCGCCGTAGGTGCGGAGCGCTTCCTCCCAGCTCTCCGGCACGCCGGCCACGATAGCGCCGCCCTGCGCCGCCGTCGCGAAGAGCGAGGCCGTCTTGCCGGCGATGCGGTCGAAATACTCACGCGTCGACTGGCCGTAGTTGTAGGCGCTCATGTCCTGGTGCAGCTCGCCCGTCGCCATCTCCATGAGCGTGCGCGCGAAGAGGCGGATGACGTCGATGTTGCCCGTGCGCGCGACGAGCTCGGCGGCGTGGGCGAACATGTAGTCCCCCACCATGACCGTGGCGGCGTTGTCGAAGAGGGCGTTGGCCGTCGCGCGGCCGCGGCGCGTCGGCGCCGCGTCGATGACGTCGTCGTGGACGAGCGTAGCGGAGTGCAGCAGCTCGATCGACGCCGCCAGGGGCACGAGGAGGTCGAGGTCGTAGCGGCCGAGCTTGCCCGCCAGCAGGGAGATGGCGGGCCGCACGCGCTTGCCGCCTGCCGAAAGCACGTGATCCAGGGCGCTGGCGAGGAACGGGAAGTCGGCCTGCTTCAGGGAGTCCAGCGTCGCCTCGACGCGGGCGATGTCCTTCTGGACGGGCCCGTAGGGCCCGGCCGAGCGCAGCTCCTCGATGCCCTCCAGCAGCGCCTCGTCCCGCTGCGGCGAGTAGGCGCCGATCGGCTCGCCGATGGCCGGCCGGCCAAACCGCATCACGTACTTGACGGCCCGCTTGCCGAAGCCTTTGGGCCCTTCTATCCGCCACGACTCGGCGGCGCGAGTGAGGAGGAGAGACGTGCTCATGTCGTCGGCTCCGCGACGGGAACTCGAGAGGCGCGCAGCACTTCGAACAAGCGCAGCGCGTTCGCCGTCGTCGCCGACGCGACCTCCTCCAGGGTGCAGGCGCGGGCAGCGGCCACCTGCCGCGCCACCTCGACGACGAAGGCGGGCTCGTTGCGCCGGCCGCGCTGCGCCTGCGGCGCGCCGTAGGGCGAGTCGCTTTCGATGACGAGCGCGTCCAGCAGCAGCCCGCCCGCGACCTCGCGCAGCCGAGCCGCCTTCGGATGGGTGACGGACGTGTGGATCGAGATGAGGAAGCCGAGTTCCGCGTAGAGCCGCGCCTGGGCCAGCGTGCCGGTGAAGTAGTGCAGCACGCCCAGGGGCCTGCCGCCGAAGCCGCGGGCAACGCGACGCGCCCACGGGACGAGCACGTCCGCGAGGGCCTCCCAGGCGTCGCGGCAGTGGATGACGACCGGCAGGCCGAGGCGCTCCGCGAGGGCGAGCTGCGCCCGCAGCGCCTCGACCTGCGCTTCTCGCGGCGAGTGCATGCGGTAGAAGTCGAGGCCGATCTCGCCCAGCGCGATGACCTTCGGGCCCTGCAGCAGGCGCTCGACCTGCTCCAGCCCGGCCGGCGTCAGGCGCGACGCCTCGTGCGGGTGGAAGCCCGCCGCGGCGTAGACGATCTCGTGCCGCTCTGCCAGGGCGATGGCCGCCTCCGAGGTTTCGACATCGACGCCCGGGACGATGACGGCCCGGACGCCGGCGGCGACAGCGCGCTCGATGGCGGCGTCCCGGTCGCCTTCGAACTCCGGCTCCTGGAGGTGGGCGTGGCTGTCGACGAGCTCGATCACCGGCGGCGACCCGTCA
>DATBWN010000257.1:0-6323 GCA_036514755.1 Dehalococcoidia bacterium
GAGGAGGCCTACGAGGCGCTGCCTATCCTCGCCGCGGAGAACATCATGCGCGGTCTGCGCGGCGAGGAGCCCGTCTGCCTGCGAAACCCGGAGGCTCTGCCTCGCTGGCGCGAACGCCTGGCGCGGCTGGGCGTCAGCCCCGCCCCCAGCCGCCGCGTTTAAGGCGAAGCACAGGAGAGGACGAGCCGGAACCTGAGCGCGAGCCTCCGACAGCCTCGACCGAAACGCGGCGTCGAGCCGCCGCTCGATAGCCCCATCGATGTCGCGCGGCTGCAGACGATCTACGACCGCACAGCCGCCTTCTACGACGGCATCGTCGCCGCGCCGCAGGCGAAAGCGAAGCTGGTGGCCATCGCCCGCCTCAACCGCCGGCCCGGCGAGCGGTTCCTCGAGGTTGGCGTCGGCACCGGCTGGGCCTTCGCCCGCGTCGTTGGCGCCTCGGGCGCGGGAGGAGCCTTCGGCCTGGACGTGGCGGCCGGCATGCTGGCGGTGGCGCGCCGGCGCCTGCGCGACGAGGCTGGATTAGCTCAGGCGCCGTTGCTCCTCGCCGACGCCCGCGCCCTTCCCTTCCCAGACGCCGCCTTCGACTGCCTGCTAAGCAGCTACACGCTGGAGGTGCTCAGCAGGCGCGACATGGCGCTCGTCCTGGCCGAGTGCCGCCGTGTGCTGCGGCCGAGCGGCCGCGTCGTCCTCCTCAACCTGACAGAGGGAGAGGGAGAGGACGCCGCCTTCACGGACGACTGCAAGCGCCGCTTCGCCGCCGACGCCGAGGCTTTCGGCGGCGCGCGCCCCGTCCGCCTGGCGCCGCTGCTCGAAGAGCTGGGCTTTCGCGACGTGCGCAGGCGCTACGTCGGCGGCGAGTGGCCATCGGAGCTACTGCTAGCCGCGCCCTAGACCCGACCGAGGGCCAGGCTCAAGCCTGGCCTTCGCCGCCTTGGCTCGCGCGACACTGCCGGCAGACGCCGAAGACGGCGATGTGGTCCAGGTCGGCGAGGAAGCCCGTCGCCCGCTCCAGCGCCTTCGTCAGGACGTCCAGGTGCGCCTCTTCCAGGGAGCTGACCTGGCCGCAGACGCGGCAGATGAGGTGGTGGTGACGGTCGCTGCCCACCCACTCGAAGAGGTCCTCGCCGCCGCCGAGGTTGACCTCGCTAACCAGGCGGCGCTCTTTGGCCGCGGCCAGCGTGCGGTAGACGGTGGAGGCGTCGATGTACGGGAAGGATCTGCGCACTTCGTCGAGAATCTGGGCGGCGGTGACGTGGCCGCCGGCATGGCGCACGCAGCCGAGGATGAGGATGCGCTGCGGCGTTACGCGCTGGCCCGCGGCGCGCAGCACCGCCGCCGTGTCCGACTCACAGCTCATCGCCCGGCCCAACCTTCGTTCATCTGTTAATCAAGGTAAACAGTACGAAGGGCCGGCGTCGCAGTCAAGGCGAGGCGGAAGCTATACTTGACTCGTGAGCGAGGGCCACGCGGGCGGCAACCCCGCCGAAACCGTGATCCGTGGCGGCAGCAGGCTCTTTGGCCAGGCTTACCGCGGCGCCGACGCCATCCTCGACCGCGGCCAGCGGCAGGCCTTCCGCTTCCTCTGGTTCTTCCTGCCGGAGCCGTCCATCGTCCGCGAGCTGCGCTTCCAGGCGCTGCTCGCCTCCCGCTTCCTCTCCGACGCCGGCCAGCAGGCGCTGGCCTACGGCGCCCTCATCGCCGTCGTTCGCGGCGGCGGCTCGGCGTTCGACGCGGCGCTGGTCGGCGTTGCCGCGCTGCTGCCGCCGGCGCTTCTCGGGCTCTACGGCGGCACCGTCGCCGACGCCCTGCCGAAGCGCATCGCCCTCGCCGGCGTCTACAACCTGCAGGCCATCCTCTGCTTCGCGACGCCCAGCCTCATCGGCACGGACCTGACGGCGATGATCTTCCTCCTCTTCGCCGTCAACGCCCTCGGCCAGGTCTCCGGGCCCAGCGAGTCGTCCGTCATCCCGCTGGTGGCGACGGAGACGCAGCTAGCGAGCGCCGCCGCCCTGATCAGCTTCGCATCGTCCCTGGGCACGGCCTTCGGCACGGCGCTGCTGGCGCCCGTCCTCGTCCGCGCCTTCGGCGTCGAGACCGTTATGTACACAAGCGGCGTCCTCCTCCTCCTCGCTGCCAGCCGCGTCTTCGACCTGCCGGCGCACCACGCGGAGCCGGAGGCGCGCATCGGCCCCCACCTCCTCGTCCACAAGGTGCGCGCCCGCGCCACCATCGAGTGGCTGGCGAAGCAGCCGGCCGTGGCGACGATGGTCTTCGTGGCAGTCATCGCCGGCACGGCCCAGATCGTCGTCCAGATTCTGGCGCCGCGCTACGTCCAGGCCGTCCTGGACGTGGACGCCGCCGACGCTGTCTACGTGTTCGCGCCCTCTGCAGTCGGGCTCGCCCTGGCGCTGCTGGCGACACCGCTCCTCGTCCGCCTCCGGGGCGAGCGCAACACGGCGCTCCTCGGCTTCGTCCTCTTCTCCCTGAGCCTCTGCCTCTTCGGCCTCGTCCGCCACCTGACGTTCATCGACGCCGTGAACCCGCTGCACGCGCTGTCGCTCGTCGGGATCGATCTCGGGGAGCGTCTGCGCACGGCGGCGCTGCTCGCGCTGCCGCTCGGCTTCGGCCTTGCGCTGACAACGACGTCGGTCCAGACGTACATCAACCGGCGCGTGCCCCTCTCCCACCAAGGGCGCACCTTCGCGCTGCAGAGCTCGCTGAAGAACGGCGCAGCCATCATCCCCCTGACGTCGCTGGCCGCTGCCGCCGGCGCCTTCGGCGTCGAGAACGTCCTGATCGCCTCGCCCTTCGTCCTCCTCGCCCTCGCCTACGGGCTCATCGAGCTTAGCCGGCGCTTCGGCGGCCACGCGCCGCGGGGCTACCTGGGGGTAATGCAGACCTTCTGGGAGGAGCCGCCGGCGGCCGAGGAAGGAGCGTCCGCCTGACGCGCAGCCTCTACCTTCAGGAAAACGGGACGCTCCACGAAGGCCTGTCGCCAGACGAGATCGGGGCAGCCGTCGCGTCCAAGACGGGCGTCCTCTGGCTCGACCTGCCGCCGGCGGAGGCCGACGCCGGCCCGGCGCTCCTCCACGACGTGTTCGCCTTTCACCCGCTGGCGATCGACGACTGCTACAACGAGCGCGTCGATACACCGAAGATCGACGACTACGGCGCCTACCTGTTCATCGTCGCCCAGAGCGTAGGCTACGCCAGCCGCACGGAGCGGCTGCAGCTGGCCGAGGTCGACGTCTTCCTCGGGCCGAACTACGTCGTCAGCGTCCGCGTCAAGCCGGTGGCGGCCGTCGACGAGCTCTACGCGCGGGCCCGCGAGAGCAGCCACCTCATGGCCCGCGGCGCCGACTTCCTCGCCCACACGATCCTCGACAGCCTCGTCGACCTCCTGCTGCCGGCCGTCGAGGAGATGGACGAGCAGATCGACGAGCTGGAGCAACGCATCCTCGACCGGCCGGACAAGAGCCTGCTGCCGGACGTGCTGCTGCTGAAGCGCAACACGCTGCGCCTGCGCCGCTCGATCCTGCCCCAGCGCGACATGGTGAACCGGCTCTCGCGCGGCGAGTTCGGCGCCCTCATCGGCCGCGACGCCCTCATCTTCTATCGCGACGTCTATGACCACATCGTGCGCGTTGAGGAGATGCTGGAGGGCCTGCGCGACCTGGCGGACGGCGCCCTCAGCTCCTACCTCTCCGCCGTCAACAACCGCATGAACGAGGTCATGAAGGTGCTGTCCGTCGTCGCCGTCATCTTCCTGCCGCTGACCCTCATCGCCAGCATCTACGGCACGAACCTGGAGTACTCGCCCTTCGGCCTCGACCTGAAGGCCGGCTTCTTCCTCATGCTCGCCGTCATGCTCGTCATCGCCGGCGGCCTCGTCCTTTACTTCCGGCGAAGGGGCTGGTTCTGAGCTAGATCACGGCGCGGGCGACGCTGAAGTAGATCAGGATCGAGAGCAGGTCCTGCACCACCGTCGCCAGCGGGCCACTGCCGAAGGCGGGGTCGACGCCCAGCCTCTGCAGCACCGGCGGCAGCGCCATGGCGACGACGGTAGCGACCGAGCAGGCGGCGAGCAGCGCCAGCGCGACGGCGAGGGCGACGCTGCCATCGCCCCAGGCCAGGAGGCCGACGGGAAAGAAGGCGAGCGCCAACGCCATGCCAACCAGGAGGCCCGTGATCACCTCTCGGCGCAAGACGTGGCGGATAGTGACGCCGACCGACAGCCCGCGGATGACCAGCGTCTCCGTCTGCGTGCCGACGGCGTCCGCCATGTAGATGATGCCGGGCATGAAGAAGGCGAGGATGACGTTCTCCTCCAGCTGCGCCTCGAAGCCGCCGACGATCGTGGCCGCGAAGAAGGCGCCGGCCAGACCGACAAGCAGCCAGGGCAGCCGGTGCCAGAAGCGGCGCAGCACCGGCTCCTCGCTCGCCGTGCGCGCCGACTCCGTGTCGTGGAGGAAGCCGCCGAGCCGTGCGATGTCCTCGTCGTGCTCCCACAACAGCACGGAAAGCAGGCGCGGCGGCGGCACCAGGCCCACGAAGCGCCCCTCGCCGTCCACGACGGCCAGGCTGCCCTCGCCGTGGCGCACCGCCGTCCACGCCGCCCGCTCGCGGTCGGCGCCGGGCGCGACGACCGGCGGCTCCGCGTCCATGACCTCGCGCGCCAGCGCGTCGGGCGGCGCGGCCAGCAGGTCCTCGAGACGGATGAGGCCGACGAGCCGCTCGCCCTCGCAGACGGCGATGTCGGCGGCGCTGTCGAAGCGCTGGCCCACGAGAGCGCGGCGGATGTCATCCACGCGCTCGTCCGGCTGCGCCACCGGCACGCGCTCGACAACCTGCTCGCCCGCCGACTCAAGGTCAACCATCTCGAGGAAGGCGCGGGGCCCGTAGTGCACTGCCGCTCTCCTCTGCAGACCTGTCGCCTCGGCGGCCGGCTCAGGGCGCCGGCCCGAGGAACACGTCGTCGAGCCAGACGTCGCCCTCGGGGTCGGTGCTGCGCAGGTGGTCCAGCCAGGAAACGTCCAGCACGACAGACGTGACGCCTTCGGGCAGCGTGAACTGGAGCAGCGCCTGCGTCCACTCGGCGCCGGCGCGCGCCGGGATCCCGACGAAGGGGAAGTAGCCGCCGCGGCCGTCCGGTATGCGCACCGTCAGGTAGACGCCCGTCGTCGTGCGGATGCCGGGCGAGAGGCGGAAGAAGATCGAAGCGAGGTAGCTCGTCGCCGGCTGTACGGCGATGGGTTTCGAGGTCCAGTAGCCGCAGACCGTGACGCAGTCGCCATCGCGGCGGCGCTCCAGCTTGATGGAGCAGCCGCCGCTGCGCGCCACGCCCACGTCGCGCAGCGCCGGCAAGCCCCGGCCGGTCAACGAGACGCGGTGCCAGCCGGCGTCCTCCGCGTCGCCCTCTTCGAACGAGGCGTTGGCGACCAGGTTCACCGGCCCGTGGCCGGCGAAGCGCGTCGAATCGTCGCAGGACGTGGCAGCGCTTGCTGCACCCTCGCCTTCGGACGGAAGGCCCTCGAGGAGGTACGTAGCGCTCGGCGGCGGCGCGTAGGAGGAAGCGGGCAGGTACGACGGCGCCTGCGCCACCCCCTCCTCCTCGCCGCGGACCACCATGACCGTGACGAAGAGAGCGGCGGCGAGGATGAGGAAGAACCGCAATCTTCCCTCTTACTACCCGCCGAGGCGAGCATAGCGCGACCACGCCGCGCCGACAAGGCCGCCCTCAGATAATCGGAGACGGCCCCGTGCTGTACAATTCGATCGCTGTGACTCAGAAGCAGCAGAGCTTGATCGCTTCCGACGCCGTCGCGGTCCGCGGGCCCGCGACGCGGCCCCTCCGCGCCCTTCTCCTCCTTAGCTAGCCCCACCCATCCTTCCCAGAAGGATCGGGATCGGGGCGCCCCCACCTGTCCCGCAGAGACTTGCCTCGTCTGCAGGAGGAGACCATGCAGCCGCAACCTAAAGAGCCAACTGGTAGAATCACGACAACTATGACTCAGACACGTCGGTCCGAACAGCGTCCCGGACGCCGCGCTCAACCCGCGGAGGGTCGTATCGAGCGCTACGAGCCGACGCGCATCGAGGCGAAGTGGCAGGAGCGCTGGGAGCGCGACGGCCTCTACCACGTCCGCGACGACGACCCGCGGCCGAAGTTCTACTTCCTCACCATGTACCCGTACCCTTCGGGCGACCTCCACACCGGCCACTGGTACGCGGAGACGCCCGCCGACACGAAGGCGCGCTTCCTGCGCATGAAGGGCCACAACGTCCTCTTCCCCTACGGCTTCGACGCCTTCGGCCTGCCG
>DATBWN010000258.1:0-3374 GCA_036514755.1 Dehalococcoidia bacterium
GAGCTGCCCAAGATTGCTTCGTCGCTTCGCTCCTCGCAACGACAGCACGAACCGCCCGAAGTGCTAAGATCGATCTGCGTCTGGCTCGGGCTTCCTGGCGCGGCCGGTTCGTCGCCGAAAGGAGATGGACATGGCTGAAAGATGGGAATACCGGGTCGTTTACGTAGACCCTCGCGGGCGCATCTCCTGCGAGGGCGTGGAGTTCGTCCGGCAGAGCGGCGAGAACCGGACAGCCTTCCTCAAGCGCTACCTCGACACCCTGGGCGAGGAGAGCTGGGAAGTCACCGGCGTCCACCCTCTGGTTCGGATGGAGGCGAGCTACGTCATCCTCAAGCGGCCGAAGCAGGCAGCGTCCTGAGCCTGTCGAAGGGCGGCGTAGGGATGGAGGTTAGCTGCTAGCACCTTCAGTACTGACTAGCTAGCCGGCGACCGACGGCCGCCCTTCAGATGCCCGGCCAGACGCTCTTCTGTGGCAGCGGGCAGGAGCCGCATGCTCGGACGGCTCGTCGGTTCAGCCCGCCTCTCCGGCCTCCGTCAGCCGGCGGTCTGGCGCAATCGCCGAGTCTATGCCGCGGGTTTCAACCCGCGGTGCACCAACTTCTCGACTCGACACGCGGCAGCCCAATGCCGTCACGCAAGTGACTTCGCCACCGTCTCCAGGTCCTTGTCGCCGCGGCCGGAGAGGCAGACGAGGACGATCTCGTCCCGTCGCAGCTTCGGCGCCAGCTTCTCGACGTAAGCGATGGCATGCGCCGACTCCAGCGCCGGAATGATCCCCTCCGTCAGGCAGAGGCGCTGGAAGGCGGCCAGCGCCTCCGCGTCGGTGATCGACTCATAGTGGGCGCGCTCGCTCGCCTTCAGGTAGGCGTGCTCCGGCCCGACGCCCGGGTAGTCGAGGCCGGCGGAGATGCTGTGCGCCTCCAGCACCTGGCCGGCCGCGTCCTGCAGCAGGTAGGAGTAGGAGCCGTGCAGCACGCCGGGCCGCCCGGCGCCCAGAGACGCCGCGTGCTCGCCGCTGGCGATGCCGTGGCCCGCCGCCTCGACACCGATGAGACGCACCGAGGCGTCGTCCAGGAAGTCGTTGAACAGGCCGATGGCGTTGCTGCCGCCGCCGACGCAGGCGACGGCGTAGTCGGGCAGGCGGCCCTCGCGCTCCAGCAGCTGCGCCCTCGCCTCGCGGCCGATGACCGACTGGAAGTCGCGCACGATCATGGGGTACGGGTGGGCGCCGACGACGCTGCCGATGAGGTAGTAGGTCGTCGCCACGTTGGTCACCCAGTCGCGCATCGCCTCGTTGATGGCGTCCTTGAGGGTGCGGCTGCCGCCCCCGACGGGGCGCACCTCGGCGCCGAGGAGGCGCATGCGGAAGACGTTGGGCGCCTGGCGCTCCATGTCGACCTCGCCCATGTAGACGATGCACTCGATGCCGAGCTGGGCGCAGATCGTCGCCGTGGCGACGCCGTGCTGGCCGGCGCCCGTCTCGGCGATGACGCGCCGCTTGCCGAGGCGCTTCGCCAGCAGCCCCTGGCCGATGGCGTTGTTGATCTTGTGGGCGCCGGTGTGGGCCAGGTCCTCGCGCTTGAGGTAGATCTTGGCGCCGCCCAGCTCCCGCGTCAGGTTGGCCGCCAGGTAAAGCGGCGTCGGCCGGCCGGCGAAGTCGCGCAGCAGCGCCGCCAGCTCCGCCTGGAACGACGGGTCGGCGCGCGCCTCGACGTAGGCGCGCTCCAGCTCCTCGTGCGCCGTCATCAGCGTCTCGGGGACGTAGCGCCCGCCGAAGTCGCCGTAGCGGCCGCGCGCGTCAGGGAGGTCGATCATGGGACATCCGCCTTATCGCTGCGCATCCTGCGTCCTTCCCGGTGGAAGGACTAGTCTGCTCCGCCCCGAAAAGGGGGTCTACTGAGGGGACACCTCCTTCGGCAGGCTCAGGACAGGCTCTCAGACTCCCCGTCAGGGGCTGCGCCCCTTTACCCTGCCTAGGCAGACCCGGTTTCGTCGTGCCGCAGGTTTCAACCCGCGGTGCATTGGGCATCACGCCCCCTTTGCCGCCTGGACGAAGGCGCGGACCTTCGCCGCGTCCTTGACGCCGTCCGTCTCGACGCCGCTGGACACGTCCACGCACCAGGGACGCACCGTCCGCACCGCCTCCGCTACGTTCTCCGGCGTGAGCCCGCCAGCCAGCCAGACCGGCAACGCCGCGGCGACGCCCGCCGCCACGTCCCAGTCGATGGTCTGGCCGCTGCCGCCGTGGCTTGCCCTGAGCCCCGTCGAAGGGGCCTGCCCTGAGCCTGTCGAAGGGTCCCCGGCGCGGTCGAGGAGCACGGCCGCGGCGCTGCCCGTCTCCAGGCGCCTCAGCGCCGACTCGACGCCGTCCCCGGCGCCGAGGTGCACGACCTTGATCACCTGCCGGTTCGCCAGCAGGCAGGCGCCCCACGGCTCGCCGCCGGAGAGCTGGATGAGGTCGATGCCGCACTCGTCGACGATCTCGTTGATCTCCTCCGCGTCGTTGTTTGCGAAGACGCCGACGGTCAGCGGCCGCTTGCGCTCGAGGAGTCGCTCCAGCGCCGCGGCGCCCTGCTCGAACCAGGGGCGCAGGCCGGCGTCGTCGTCGATGCGGTAGAGCGCCGGCGGCGTCTCCATCTCCCGCTCGCGCAGCGGCGCACCGAGCGCTCGCACGATCTCCGACGCCTCTTCCGCGCCGACGCGCCGGCGGCTCTCGGCGAAGACGAGGCCGACGAAGTCGGCGCCGGCCTCGGCGGCGGCCAGCGCCTGCGCCATGCTGCGGCAGCCGCAGATCTTAACCCTGACCATCGCCCATGTATCCGTGCCCTATGCCCTAGACTCGCAGCTCCGCCAGCTTCGCCGCCACGTCCGGCGCCGTCATGAACGCCTCGCCCACCAGGATGGCGAGCACGCCGGCCCGCCGCAGACGCTCGACATCCGCCCGCGTCTGCACGCCGCTCTCGCCGACCACGACCGCGTCCTTGGGCAGCAGCGGCCGGATGCGCTCCGTCGTCGCCAGGTCGACCGCGAAGGTGTGGAGGTCGCGGTTGTTGACGCCGAAGAGCGTCGCGCCGGCCGCCACGGCCCGCGCCGCCTCCGCCTCCGTATGCACCTCCACGAGGGCATCCATCTCCAACTCGCCTGCGAGGGCGATGAGGTCGCGCAGCAGCGGCAGGTCGAGCAACGCGACGATGAGCAGCACGTTGTCGGCGCCGTAGGCGCGCGCCTGGACAACCTCGTAGGCGCCGGTGACGAAATCCTTGCGCAGCAGCGAGGGCCTCTCACCGGGCAGCTCGGCCGCCAGGCGCAGGCGCACGTCCCGCAGCCAGGCAAGGTCGCCGAGAAAGTGGCGTCGCTCCGTGACGACGGAGATG
>DATBWN010000259.1:0-2122 GCA_036514755.1 Dehalococcoidia bacterium
CGTCTTGTAGGCCGCCGTTCGCACCTTGCCCTTGAAGTTCGACTCCGCAGGCTCCGACGGCATGTCGACGCAGCGGCCCTCGCCGTCGAACTTCCAGCCGTGGTAGACGCAGCGCAGGCCCTCGTCCTCGTTGCGGCCGTAATAGAGCGAGGCGCCGCGGTGCGGGCAGGCGTTCTGGACGAGGCCGACGCGGCCCGAGGTCATGCGGAAGCCGATGAGCTCCTCGCCCAGGAGCTTGACGCGCAGGGGCGGGCAGTCGGACGCCGGCAGCTCGTCCGATCGGATGGCGGGCAGCCAGTACTGGCGCATGAGATCGCCCATGGGCGTGCCCGGCCCGACGCGACACAGGAGCTGGTTGTCCTCTTTGCTTAGCATCTGCTGTTCCCTTCCCTTATTCTCGGCTGCTTATTATGCCGCGATGAGGCCGAGACGGGAAGGCCTTTCTCCCGGGCGGCGGCGGGTCGTTCTGGTCCCGTTCGTCCTGAGCTTGTCGAAGGACGATCCGCTCGACCAGGAATCGTGGTTCGACAGGCTCACCACGAACGTGTGGCATGCCCGCAGTCTCAGCCCTCTCGCACGGCGTGGCCACCAAACTCGCGGCGCAAGGCGGCGATGAACCGGTTCGCGAAGGCGTTCTCCTCCCGCGAAGCGAAGCGCTGGAAGAGCGATAGCGTGATCACGGGCAGGGGCAGCGCCCGCTCCACCGCCTCCTGCACAGCCCAGCGCCCCTCGCCGGAGTCCTCCACGAAGCCGCGCAGCGACTCGAGCCTCGCGTCGGCGCTCAGGGCGCGCTCCGCCAGCTCCAGCAGCCAGGAGCGGACGACGGCGCCGTGGTTCCAGAGGCCAGCGAGGCGCGCCAGGTCGTAGTCGTACTCGGAGGCGTTGAGGAGGCTGAAGCCCTCCGCGTAGGCCTGCAGCAGGCCGTACTCGATGGCGTTGTGGGCCATCTTGGCGTAGTGGCCGGCGCCGGCCGGCCCGACGTGGGCGTAGCCGCCCGGCGGCGCCAGGGCACGCAGCAGCGGCTCCACCGCCTCGAAGGCCGCCTTCGGCCCGCCGACCATCAGGCAGAAGCCCGCCTCACGCCCCCAGACGCCGCCGGAGGTGCCGGCGTCCAGGAAGTCGATGCCGCGCTGCGCCAGCTGCGCGGCGCGCCGGACGGAGTCGCGGTAGTAGCTGTTCCCGCCGTCGACCACGGTGTCGCTAGCGCTCAGCAAACCCGCCAGCTCGTCGACGAGGGCCTGCGTCGCGCCGCCGGCGGGCACCATGAGCCAGACGACGCGCGGCGGCGTCAGCGCGGCGACCAGCTCGCGCAGCGATCCGACCTGCGAGCGCGCCGCGTCCGCGTCGTAGCCGACGACGTCGTGGCCGGCGGCGCGCAGGCGCTCGGCGATGCCGGAGCCCATGCGCCCGAGACCGACAAGACCTACCTTCATGGCGATGATCCTCCCGTTCTTGGCAGGAGCATCGTACTCGGCCCGCATGGGCTCCGCATCCTTCGCCCTCGCTCCCGCTCGGGTCTCGTCTGCTCCGCAAGACTTGAAGGTATGGTGAGGGGACACCCCTCACGCTGCGTCCTACGCCGCCCGCGGCAGCTCGCGCTCTTCGGCCGGGGCGGGCGCCGCTGGCCGCTCGCGCTCCTCCGGCACGCGAGGCGCCGGTGTGTAGCGCGGGTCGAGGGCGTCGCGCAGGCCGTCGCCGAGGAAGGTGAAGGCGAGCATGAGCAGGGCGATGGCCGCCGAAGGGAAGGCGACGAGGTGGGGGTGGGCGAAGATGGCGGCGTAGCCCTCCTGGACCATCGAGCCCCAGCTCGGCGTGCCCGGCGCCACGCCGATGCCGATGAAGCTCAGCGTCGCCTCGATGAAGACCGCCCGCGGGATGCCGAAGGCGACGACGACCACCAGCGGCCCCAGGAGGTTCGGCAGCAGGTGGCGCACCATGATCTCGCGGTCGCTCGCGCCCAGCGATCGCGCCGCCTCCACGTACTCCCGCTCGCGCAGCGACAGCACCTGGCCGCGCACGAGACGCGCTATGTCGACCCAGCTGACGAGGCCGATGACGAGGAAGAGCGTGAAGACGCTGCCGCCCAGGACGCTGCGCAGCAGGATGATCAGCAGGAGGTCCG
>DATBWN010000260.1:0-8170 GCA_036514755.1 Dehalococcoidia bacterium
CCTCGTCCTCCGCCAGCCGGCCGATGGCCGTCGCCAGCGCCGTCGCGTCCTTCGCCGGCACCAGCAGCCCCGTCACGCTATCGCGCACGACGTCCGGGATGCCGTGCACGCTCGTCGCTACCACTGGCAGGCCGGTCGCCGACGCCTCGACGGCAGCGACGCCGAAGCCCTCGGCGGTCGAAGGCAGGACGAAGACGTCCAGCTCGCGCAGAAAGGCCGGCAGCTCTTCGTGCTCCAGCCAGCCGCGGAAGTCGACCGCGTCGCCGACGCCCAGGCGCCGCGCCAGCGCCTCCAGCTTCTGCCGCTCCGGCCCCTCGCCCGCCAGGCGCAGCGTCAAGCGCTCGCCGAAGCGCCGGCGCAGCGCCGCGAACGCCTCGATGAGGTAGGCGATGCCCTTCTCCGGCGACAGCCGCGCCGCCGTGCCGATGACGACGGGGGCGCCCTCAGCCGAGGCCGTGGCCGTTCGTCCTGAGCTTGTCGAAGGACGACGCGAGGCTCGTGGTTCGACAGGCTCACCACGAACGGATTCGGGCACGAAGCGCTCCAGGTCGACGCCGTAAGGCACGACCGTCACGCGCTTCGAACGCGGCGCGTAGCGCGTCGTCTCGGTCGCCAGGTGCAGCCCGGTGGCGGTGATGGCGTCCGCCCGCCGCAGCGCGAAGCGCGTAAGCCAGCCGTGGAAGGGCGTCAGGCGCGGCGCCTCCAGGACGTCGGTGCCCCAGACGGAGATGACCAGCGGCCGGACGCCGGACAGCGCGCCGAGGAAGCCGTAGCTCGTCAGGTGGAGGGCGTGCAGCAGGTCCGGCTGCAGGCTCTCGATGAGCTGCCGCACGCGCCGGGCGTGGATCAGGTAGCGCGCCTTGCCCAGCGGCTCGGCGCCGCCGACGTAGTGGACGCGCGCTCCCTCGATCTGCGCCGGCCGGAACGAGATCACCTCGCACTCGACGCCGCTGCGGGCGAAGTGCTGCACCCAGCGCCAGGTGTGCGGGTAGGGCGCGTCCGCCAGGTAGACGACCTTCACGTGTCGATTCTACCAGGCCATTAGCATGGCGGCAGAGGGCCTGCCGCCGGACGCAGGACCGACAAGACGGCACTAGTCGTTACAGATAGAATGTAGATGGCATTCGATCAGACGGAGTGCTAACGAGGAGGCCCCGCCATCAGAAACGACGAACTCGAACGCCGCATCCACGAGGCTCAGCGGATTAACGATTCCAAGGAGCAAGCACGTCGACAGCTAGAAGCAGCGGCCGAGGAGAAGGCAAAGGCCGAGCGAGCCAAGGCCGACAAGCTGCGGTGGCAGATAGCCAATCGTATGAAGGCGCTTAGGGACGAGTACCCCGAAAGGCTTAACTATCACGGGGAAGCGATGGTGGAGGGCGCCCTCAACGCAAAGGAGTACATGCTCTCTTGGGAGAGTCCCCCGCCGAGGAGGTCGCTCTTCGTCACAGTCGACATTGAAGGCGGCAGGCTCTCATGGGGCTGGATCGACCCGAGTGGCCGTCTGCTCGATGGTGGCACCACAGATCCTGATTCCTTCGACCTCGAACCTCTTCTCCTAGACCTCGCAGATCAGGAGGCATGGGCGTTCGGTCGCAGGCCACGGCGGCGATGAGAGACGGGCCATCCTTCCAGGTCTATTACGCGCTGATCGACCGGCACATGAGCCAGTACTTGGACAAGCAAGACGCGGCGTATCTCCTGAGCGTCGACAAGGACGATTACCTCGACTTTCTTGTTCAGGAAGCGAGTTGGGAGCCGCTCGAATGGGACGAAACTGGCATGACTGTTGAGCCTTTCAAGGCCAAAGTCGAGCAGTCGAACGCCTTTGGAGATCGCTTCGTCGTTGATGTAGAGCGCCTTCGTCTTCGGATACCAGTCTCCCCTCACTCCCAGCGGGAGAAGTACTTCGAGTTCATGCCATCAACGATTCGTCTTCAGCGCGAGCCGGACTATCGGTTTGAGGGCAATGTCTTGATCTTGGAGGCGGACGCCACGGAGCGAGCCGTCCAGGAAGTGCTGGAGATGATTCGGTTTTGGCTCGGCAATCGAAATGAGGACATTGAGAAGGGCAACGCCACGCTCAAGGGGCGCATCCGGCCCATATGGGAGGCGCGACGCAAGCGCTTGGAGGAATCGGCGGGCAATACGCAGTCCTTGCTACAGAAGCTCAACATTCCTCTGCACCAAGACCCGAACGCACGTGCGAAGCCCGTTGAAATCAAACGGCGCCAACTACGAACCGTCGTCGAGCGGCCGAAGGCACCTGCTCCGGCCACGCCGGCACTGGACAGAGACGAGGTCCACGCGCTTGTCCAGTTCATTGAAGACTACACGCGTCAGTTCGAGACGGCGCCGACCAGATACGTGCAGTTAGGCGAGGAGGGCATGCGCGACCTTCTCGTCGGCATGTTGAACGCCAACTATCCAGGCAGTGCTACTGCCGAAACCTTTTCCAAGCTCGGGAAGACCGACATCTCTTTTAGGGTGAACGAGGGACACGTCCTCGTCTGCGAGTGCAAGCTCTGGGGCGGAGCGAAGGCGTACGGCGAGGCCATCGATCAGCTCTTCCGGTATGTCACATGGCGCCAAAACTACGGCGTCCTAATCCACTTCTGCACGCGCAAGGACATGGGCCAGGCTCTGACGGAAGCGAAGCGCTCTACGAGCGAGCATCCCTCCTTCACGACTGGCAGCCTTCACGATGTGACCGAGACCAGGTTCGTGAGCCGGCACGCTCATCCTCAGGACTCATCGAAATCGATCGAGGTTCACCACCTCTTCGTCGACCTGAGTGTCTGAGAGTACGCTTCTGAGGGCCTCGCCTCTCCCTCGCGAAGTGTCAGTCCAGCGAGATGCCGTTGTAGAGCAGGTCCGGGTCGCCGGGGAGGAGATCGTTGAACAGGTTCGCCAGCGCGACGATCGGCCGGTCCGACTCGATGATCGCCGTGCCGGCGAAGCC
Organism: Dehalococcoidia bacterium; assembly: GCA_036514755.1. Lineage (GTDB taxonomy): Bacteria > Chloroflexota > Dehalococcoidia > DSTF01 > WHTK01 > WHTK01. The sequence goes on from DATBWN010000260.1 coordinate 2,963, forward strand.
CCGCGGCAACACCGACTCCAGGTACTGGAAGACGGTGAACTCGCGGTTCACGCGCACCGTGTAGGACGCCTGGCCGTCCGGCAGGTCGATGCCGTAGTAGGTCACCTTCACCGTCGCCCAGCCGCCGTCTGCGACCATGACGCGGAACCAGCTGCCCCAGCCGTCGCCGACGCCTGCCACCGGTCCGTAGGCCTTGTTCAGCACCGGCAGCAGCACGCGGTTCGTGCCGTCCTGCGGCCGGATGCCGCGGTAGTCCGTGAACGTATCGTTCAGCGTCGTGCCGCGCAGGACCACCGCGGCGATCGGCTCCGTCGACGTCAGGCGGACGGTGCCGATGAAGTTGAACGGCAGGCGTTCGCCCTCCGGAAGGCAGTTGGACGCGTCGTCGCTGTTCTGGACGCACATGCGCGACCCCTTGATCGTCAGCGTGTTCGTCTTCGACACGTACACGGGGTCGCCGCCGCCCATGTCGTACCCCTCGAAGGTGAGCGTTACCTTCGCTGGCCGCGACGGCGTCTTGTTGACGATCTGGAAGCGCGTGCTGTAGGAGTTCGCCGGCCCCACCTGGCGGTCGATGAGCGGCAGGACGATCTCGCGGCCCAGCTCCCCCTCGTCGAAGCCGCGATACGAGCTGAACGAGCTCTTGTAGGCGCTCCACGTGTCGCCCGTGGCGGAGACGAACTGCTTGCTGGCGTCCTCCCCCTTGCTGTTCTTGTGCAGGTCGACGCGGACGGCGCCGGCGAAGCCGTCGTCCACGGGCATGTTGTCCGGGTAGCGGAAGATGGAGGCGCGCGGCGGCAGCGGCATGCCGCCGTTGGGGCAGCCCTGCTTCGGGTTGCCCGGCTTGCCGTCGGCCGGCGGCCGGAAGGGCTCCCAGGCCACCTCGTCGTCCGACTCGTTCGAGATGTAGCTGATGGTGACGCAGGCCGTCACCGTGTCGCTCATGTTCTGGACGACGAAGCGCCCGTTCCACTCGCCCTCGGCGCCGGCGCGCTTCGAAGCGGCCGGCAGGTACATGCGGTGCGAGCCCGGCCCGACGGTCACCGTGTCGCCGGCGATGCCGAAGCTGCTGCCGCGCCAGACGTCCTTCGCCAGAAGCGCGACGATGGGCTGGTCCGTGGACACCACCGCCGAACCCTGGAAGCCCAGCGGCAGGCCGGGATGGTACTGCTGGAAGAACGTCCAGCCGCTGCCGGGGTACATCGGCGGGCAGTAGGGCGAGGGGCAGCCGTCCTGGGCCGCCAGCTTACCCTGCTCGTCGTAGTAGTTCAGCTGGATGTTAGCGTCCGCGTCGCCGATGTTCTGGATGCGGATCCAGGAGTTCTCCTGGCCGAACGAGTAGCTGCCGAGCGCCGTCGCCTCGCGCGGTCGACTGCCCGTCGAGAGGGTGAGAAGGGAAAGAGCCGCAAGCCCCAGAATCAGGCGTGTGCCGAGCCAGATCCTGGCGCGAAGGGCCTGCCCTGAGCCCGGCCGAAGGGCCTGCCCTGAGCCCGGCCGAAGGGTTCGGTATGGCAATCGCCCATCCGATCTCCCCGCCAAGGGCCAATGATAGGCGGGCAGGCGCAGCAGGTCAAACCGGCTTCGGCGAGCGGCGGACTCGTTGCCGAGTCTTATCGTAGCCGCTACGCTTGCGGCGACAAGAGGAGGACAGCACGCGCTCGAACAAGCTGGCCGGCGTACTGGTTGCTCTGAGCTTGCTGGCTCTCGGCTGCTCTGGCGGCCCGTCCGCCTCACCGTCGGTTCCGGTACCGACGCCGACTGCCACTCCCACGCCTCTTCCACTCGGGCGCGTGACAGGCGTGGAAGCTACCGCTTGCCCGCCGGATTCTCCACAGGGCACCCGCTGCACGCGGGTCACCGTAGCCTGCCCCAGCATCCCCGATAGCTCGGCGAGGCTGCGCGTGAACGGGCAGGCAGGCCCCGGCAGCCGTGGCACGATTCTCCTCACGACCGGCGACACCGGCACCTTCTTCTACAGGGAACTCTCGCGATATCCCGCCTCTCGATTTCCTAACCTGCCGCCGAACCCCAGCGTGCCGCCCGGCGCCGAGAAGGTTGTCGGCGAGCTCATCGACGCCTTGGTTACGGACGGCTTCCTGGCCGTCGAGCTGGCGTGGGACGGTCAGGGGCTCTGGGACGAGCCCGGCGGGCCGCGGACGATGGTCTGTCGCTTTGCGACGGTCGCCCGCTGGGTCTACGACAACCTCCACGCCGGCGGCGCCCGCACGCTCTTCGCCGCTCAGGGCACCAGCGGCGGCGCCTCCATGATCGCCTTCGCCCTCGCCCACTACGGCCTGGACGAGATCCTCGACCTCGCCAACCTCTGCGGCGGCCCGCCGCAATGTCCCCGCTGCGACGGGCGCGGCGAGCTTGCCGAGACGCTCCTCAACGGCAACCCCCGCCTGAATTACCCCGGCACGCACGTGCGGTTTTTCATCGGCGAGGACGACCCCTACCCCGCGGCGTTCGACGGCATGAACACGTTCTTCAACGCGATCACTTCCGCAAAGACGAAGCAAGTGATTCCGCCGGTCACCCTCCACCGCGTGGAAGGCAGCGAGGCCGGCAAGGAGGCGCTCCTTGCGGCGATCAAGGAAGCGGCGGCGGCGCTTCGGTAGCCGGGAGTCGACGAGGTAGCGCAGCCTCTACTGCGTGACGATGAAGTCGCCGGTCATCGTCGTCGGGTGCACGTCGCAGCGGAAGAAGTACTCACCCGCCGCCGGCACGTCGAAGGCCGTGTCGTCGATGCCGGGGCCGGTGAAGATGACGCCGATGCTGCCGCTCGAGACGGCCGTCAGGTCCGTCGAGCTCTTGTAGAAGGCGATGTTGTGGTCGACGCCGGTGTCCTGGTGGTCGAGGCGGACGCGCACCTGGCCGTCCGTCTTCACCGTGATCTCCTTGACGTTGAAGGCGACGCCCAGCGCCACAACCTCTACCGTCTGGCCGGTGAACGGCTCGATGAGGCCCGGCGTGCCGGAGGGCGCGGGCGCCCGCGCCGTCTGGCCGCAGGAGCTCTGGAGGATGGCCGGCTCCGCCGGCAGAGGGAAGCGGTAGATCACCGCCGTCTCCTCGTGCTCCTGCGCCGTCGTCTTCAGGGCGCCGCGCTGCACCTGGACGAAGCCGCTGCGGTCCTTGGGCAGGTTGCCCGCAGCGTCCTTAGGCAGCGTCGTGACCACGGTGAGGCGCAAGCGCTCGTCGCCTAGGCGAATCGTCTCGCCCTGGCTGAACTGGCTCACGTCGCTCACGTGGATGAAGGTCGCGTCCTCGGTCACGGGCTCCAGGAGCTTAGCGGGGACGCGGTCCTCTCGGTCTACTTCCTCTTTGACCAGGTCCCAGCGGCCCTGCGTGATGAGGACGGTGAGCTGGCGCATCTGCTCGTCGCTTAGCACGCCGCCCTGGCTCTGGCCCCAGGGCGGCATGCCGGTGCCGACGCGGCCGCACATGATGGTGTTGGTGATGAGCTTGTTCTTGCCGTCCGGCGCCGTCAGCAGCTGAGCGTTGAACAGAAGGATAGACGCGCCCTTCGTGTGCAGGCCGGCCTGCGTATGGCCGACGGCCCGCTTGACCTCGAGCGAGCCCTCGCCGACGCTCTCGACCTCCAGCCGCTCCTCTTCGATGAGGATGACGTCGCCGGCCTCGAAGGCGGCGACGTCGCTCACCGGCACCGTTGTCGTCAGGTCGTCGATGTCCTCGCTGAGTGTTGCCTTGCTGTCGGCGAAGCCCTGCAAGTCGGAGCGGTTGAGGGCCGGCGCCGACGCCAGCCGCGCGCCCAGGGCGCCGCCCTCGCCGACGTCGCCGTGGCAAAGGCGGCAGTTGCGCGCGAAGAGGACGGCAGCGCGCTCCGCCGTCCTCTCCTGGAACGCCTCCTCGGCGTCCGTCTCGCGGCTGGGGTACCAGGCGCCGTAGATGCCGAGGACGATGAGCGTCATCAGCAGGAGGGCGGACATGAGCAGGACTTGCTTTCGCGTGTTCATCCACAAGCCCCGTTCGTGCCGCCCAGGGTCATAGAGGCTACTCGGCCTTTACCGCGAACTTGGCGTTGTCCGGCGTGCCCTTGGTGATCTTGCCGGTGTTGACGCTGATCTGCTTCGTGTCCGGGTCGATGGTCAGCTCCATGCGGTCCAGGGAGCGCGGCGCCGGCCCGTAGACGCGGACGCCAGCGTCCGTGTAGGTGGAGCCGTGGCAGGGGCAGCGGTACCAGCCGCGCTTGTCCTGGCCCGTTGTCGGGTCCGTGAAGCTGAACTCCGGTCGCCAGGGGACGGTGCAGCCCAGGTGCGGGCACTTCCACCACAGCGCCAGCAGGCCCGGCCCGCCCTGCTCCGCCGTCAGATTCACCAGCCAGAACTTGCCCTCCGGCACCGACTTCTTCTCCCCGGGCGGAATCTGGTCCAGTGTGCCCGCAGACACCACGCCGCCGAAGCCGACCACGCCGCGCGGGTAGAGGAAGTCGACGGTCGACGCGGCGATGGCGGCGATGCCGGCGCCCAGGCCCGTCCAGAACGTGACGCGCAATAGGCCGCGTCGCGATATCTCCCGCCGCTCCGAGTGCTCCACGGCGATGACGGCGCCCGCCGCGGCCTGCGCCGCGACCGCCTGCGCCGGCAGAGGCATCAGCATGCGGCCGCCGACGAGCATCGGCCGGCCGGCCAGTTCCTCGGCGCCCTCGACCGCCACGGGCACCATCTCGCGCCGCAGGATGTCGCCCCAGGCGGAGGCAGCGCCCAGCGCCAGCGGCAGCGCGACGATTAGGGCGCCGTACTGCCAGTCGTAGATCAGCCCGCCGGCGATTCCCACGACGCCGAGGGCGAGGACGAGCGGCCAGTAGCTCAGGCCTGGCGCCTGCTCCTCCTCTGGGTGCTCCGGCTCAGCGACCGGCGGCGGCCCGGCGACGGCCCTCGCCTCCAGCACCCAGCCCAGCAGCGCGATGAGCACGACTACCGCGCTCGCGTAGGAGAGCGAGCTCTGGACGGGCTTTACGAGGACGACGACGATCATCGCCAGCGCCACGCCGAGGACCGCAGGCCACCAGCTCAAGCGCTCCATTGTCGCCAAACCCTCCTGGTCTCTAGTCTCCAGATCAAGCCTCTACTAGAGCCGCCTTACCGTCTAGTCGATGCGCGGCACGTCCCAGGGCGCCACCAGCTCCTGACCGGCGCCCCGGAAGGCGGCGCCGACGATGGTCATCACCCAGTAGACGACGATGAAGCC
>DATBWN010000261.1:0-2997 GCA_036514755.1 Dehalococcoidia bacterium
CGGTAGCCGGCGCGCGCCAGGCGGTCACGGCTCCACTCGAACATGTCGGCCTGCATATCCGGGTCCGGCGCTTCCACGCGACCGCGGGCGACGTCCCGCGTCATCGGCGTGCCGTCTTCCAAGGTCAGGGCGTAGAGCGAGAGGTGCTCCGGGCCGAGCGCGAGTGCGGCCTCCAGGTTTGCCTGCCAGCCGGCGAGACTCTGGCCCTGCAGGCCGTAGATGAGGTCGAGGTTCACGTTCTCGAAGCCTGCATCGCGCGCCCAGCGGTAGGCGTCCTCCACCTCGCGCGCGTCATGGACGCGCTCAAGGCGGCGCAGCTCCTCATCGTGAAAGCTCTGGACGCCGAAGGAGATGCGGTTGAAGCCGAGGTCGCGCAGGCCGCGCAGGTGGGCGGCGTCGACGGTGCCGGGGTTGGCCTCGAGCGTGACCTCCGCGTCAGGCGCGATGTCGAAGCGCTCGCGCAGCGCGGAGACGATGACGCGCATCTCGGGCAGGGGCAGCAGGCTGGGCGTGCCGCCGCCGAAGAAGACGGTCTCGGCCTGACGGCCGGCGAGCTGGGGCGCCCAGAGCGCCGCCTCGCGGGCGACGGCGGCGGCATAGGGGCCCATGAGCGACTCCTGGCCGGCGTAGGAGTTGAAGTCGCAATAGGTGCACTTGGCGGTGCAGAAAGGTATGTGGACGTAGAGGGCAAGGGGCTGTCCCGTCACAAGACGAGTGTAGCGGAAGAGTCCGGGTAATCGGGCAGGGGCTGGACGGGGAGTCGAACGTGTCATTCCGAGCGCAGCGAGGAATCTGGCCGACCTAAGAGGCGGGGCGTCGTGCCTGCGGGCGAGATTCGCGGAGCCTGTCCTGAGCGAAGACGAAGGGCTCAGAATGACAGGAGGACTCCGTGCTGTGCTGCCTGTCCCCTGTCCCCTGTCCCCTGTCCCCTGTCCCCTGTCCCCTGTCCCCTGCGAATGTAGTAGGATTTGCACAAAGCCCTGCCTGCCGGCAGGCATGCTAGGAGGCGTCTGGTGAAGAAGCTCCCGATCATCGGCCTCTTGATCGGCCTTGTCGCGGCCGCCATCGCGCTGATGAAGCGCAAGAAGGGCGAGCAGCCGGAGGATACGAGCTCCGGCTGAGGCGCGCCCCCCTACAGCTACCAGCGGGGCCGCCGCCTCGGCCATGACCGACGTCGGCCCAGAGCAGACTACGCTTGCGATCCCGACGTGTCGGGGTCGCAGTCTTTTTGAAAGGACCACGGACATGCTGAAGAGCCACTACTGCGGCGAGCTGAGGCGCGAGCACGCCGGCCAGGACGTCACCCTGGCCGGCTGGGTGCACCGCCGCCGCGACCACGGCGGCCTCATCTTCCTCGACCTGCGCGACAGCGAAGGCATCGTCCAGGTCGTCGTGAACCCGCAGACGGCGCCGGCCGCCCACACCGCGGCCAGCGACGTGCGCAACGAGTACGTCGTCCAGGTGCGCGGCCGCGTGACGGCCCGGCGCCCAGGCACTGAGAACGCGTCGCTGCCGACGGGCGCCATCGAGGTCGCGGCGGCGGAGCTAAGTGTCCTCAACCCGTCGAAGACGCCGCCCTTCTACGTCAACGAGGAGACGCCGGTCGAGGAGCTCCTGCGCCTGCGCTATCGCTACCTCGACCTCCGGCGCGAGCGCATGCACGCCAACATCCTCCTCCGCGCCCGCGTGACGCGCTTCGTGCGCGAGTTCCTCTCCGACCGCGGCTTCGTCGAGGTGGAGACGCCGATCCTCGCCAACCCAACGCCGGAGGGGGCGCGCGACTACCTGGTGCCGAGCCGCGTCTATCCCGGCCACTTCTTCGCCCTGCCGCAGTCGCCGCAGCAGTTCAAGCAGGTGCTGATGGTGGCAGGCATCGAGAAGTACTTCCAGATCGCGCGCTGCTTCCGCGACGAGGACCTGCGCGCCGACCGCCAGGCCGAGCACACGCAGATCGACCTGGAGTGGAGCTTCGTGGAGCGGGACGACGTGCTGGCGCTGATGGAGGAGATGTACACGGCGCTAGCGCGGCGCTTCCTGCCGGACGCCCGCCTGGTGACGCCGTTCCCGCGCCTGACGTACGCCGAGTCGATGGAGCGCTTCGGCACCGACAAGCCGGACCTGCGCTACGGGCTGGAGATCGGGTCGATAGCCGACCTCGCGGCGCAGAGCGAGTTCGGCGTCTTTCGCACGGCCGTCGAGGCGGGCGGCATCGTGCGCGGGCTGGCAGTGCCCGGCGCCGCCGACTTCAGCCGCAGGCAGATCGACGAGCTGACGGCGCTGGCGCAGGAGCACGGCGCCAAGGGGCTCGTCTCTTTCGCGCTCATGGGTACTGGAAGCCTCGAAACGCTCACGGTGGAGGACGTGCGCTCGCCCGTCGGGCGCTTCTTCCCGGTCGAGCAGGTGCGTGCTATCGCCCAGCGCGTCGGCGCCGGTCGCGGCGACCTCATGCTCTTCGTCGCCGGGCCGGAGAAGGTCGTCCACGCCAGCCTGGACGCGCTGCGGCGCGAGGCGGCGAGCCGCCTCGGCCTCGCCGACGCGAACACGCTCTGCTTCTGCTTCGTCACCGACTTCCCGCTTCTCGCCTGGAACGAAGAGGCGCGCTGGTGGGAGCCGGAGCACCACATGTTCACGGCGCCGCGAGCAGAGGACGAGCCGCTGATCGAGACCGACCCCGGCGCGGCGCGCGCCCAGCACTACGACCTGGTCTGCAACGGCTGGGAGCTGGGTTCCGGCTCGATCCGCATCAACCGGCGCGACCTCCAGGAGAAGATGATCGCGTTCCTGCGCATCTCGCCGGCGGAGGCGGAGCGGCGCTACGGCTACTTCCTGGAGGCGTTCGATTACGGCGCGCCGCCCATGGGCGGCTTCGGCCACGGGCTCGACCGCGTCGTGGCGCTGCTGGCGGGCGAGCGCGACATCCGCGAGGTCATCGCCTTCCCGAAGACGAAGAGCGCCGCCGACCCGATGACGGCCTCGCCGCGGCCCGTGGAGCCGGAG
>DATBWN010000262.1:0-2956 GCA_036514755.1 Dehalococcoidia bacterium
CCCTCCTCGAGGCCGTCGCCAGCCGCTCGCTGAGCGTCGAAGCCGCCCTCGAAGAGCTGCGCCACCTTCCCTACGAGGATCTTGGCTTCGCCAAGCTCGACCACCACCGCGGCCTGCGCGACGCCCTGCCGGAGGTCGTCCTCGGCCAGGGGAAGACGCCGGCCCAGGTCGCCGCCATCGGCGAGCGCCTGGTGGCGCAGGCGGGCCGGCTGCTGGTCACGCGCCTGGAGCGCGACGGCTTTCGCGCCCTGCAGCGCGCCGTGCCGGACGCCGAGTATCACGAGCTGGCGCGGGTCGCCATCGTCGACCGGGCGCCGCCGCAGCCGCTGCTTCCGGGCGTGGCCATTGTCTGCGCCGGCACCTCCGATCTGCCCGTCGCTGAGGAGGCGGCGCTGACGGCGCGCATGCTCGGCAGCGAGGCACCGGTCGTCAGCGACGTCGGCGTCGCCGGCATCCACCGCCTCTTCGACCACCTGAAGCGGCTGCTGGAGGCGAACGTGCTGGTCGTCGTCGCCGGGATGGAGGGGGCGCTGCCCAGCGTCGTCGCCGGGCTGGTGGCGGCGCCGGTCATCGCCGTGCCGACTTCCGTGGGCTACGGCGCCAGCTTCGGCGGCCTGGCGCCCCTGCTGGCGATGCTGAACAGCTGTGCCACCGGCGTCTCCGTCGTGAACATCGATAACGGCTACGGCGCCGGCTACCTGGCCGGCGTGATCAACGCCCTCGCCCACCGCGCGCGGCCGGACTAGGGGCACCGGTTGATCGGTCATTGCGAGCCCTTCGACATGGCTCAGGACAGGCTTCGCGAAGCAATCCCACGAGCATCCTTAGACGAGACTCGTGAGATTGCTTCGGCCCCGCCTGGGCGGGGCCTCGCAAATACGGTAGCCCTGAGCAGATGACGCGCCTCGCCTACTTCGACTGCTTCGCCGGCGCCAGCGGCGACATGATCCTCGGCGCGCTGGTGGACGCCGGCCTGGCGCTGGAGGCGCTGCGGGCGGAGGTGAGCAGGCTGGCGCTGCCGGAAGGCGCCTTCGCCATCGTGGCGACGCGCGTCAAGCGCGCCGGCTTCGCCGCGACGAAGGTCGACGTCGACGTCCGGGAGCCGCCGCGCCACCGCTCGCTGGCCGAGGTGCTGGACGTCATCCAGCGCTCCCAGCTGCCGGAGGCCGACCGCGAGCGCGCCGGCGCCGTCTTTCGCGCCCTGGGCGAGGCGGAGGCGCGCGCGCACGGCGAGAGCCTCGATGAGGTCACCCTGCACGAGGTGGGCGCCGTCGACGCGATGGTCGACGTGGTCGGCGCCGTCGCCGGGCTGCGCCTCCTGGGCGTCGAGGCCGTTTACGTCTCGCCGCTGCCGCTCGGACGCGGCGAGGCGAAGGGACAGCACGGCGCGCTGCCCCTACCCGCGCCGGCGACCCTCGCCCTCGTGGCGCGCGCCAAGGCGCCGGTCGTCGAGGGCGAAGGGCCGCGCGGCGAGCTGCTGACGCCGACAGCCGCCGCCATCCTGACGACGCTCGGCCGCTTCCAGCGGCCGGCGATGCGCGTCGAGGCCGTGGGCTGCGGCGCCGGCAGCCGCGACCCGGCCGACCGCCCGAACCTGCTGCGCGTCTGGCTGGGCGAGGCCGAGGTCGCCGAGCGGCGCATGCGCCTCATCGAGACGAACATCGACGACATGAGCCCGGAGCTGCTGGGCTACGTGCAGGAGTCGCTCCTCGCCGCCGGCGCCGCCGACGTCTGGTTCACCTCGATCCAGATGAAGAAGGGCCGGCCGGCCGTGATGGTCTCGCTGCTCTGCCAGGACGCGCTCGAAGCAGGGCTGGTGCGCATCCTCCTGCGCGAGACGAGCACGCTCGGCGTCCGCGTGCGCGACGTGGGCCGCTACGAGGCGGAGCGGGAGGTCTTCGAGTTCGAGTCCAGCCTCGGTCCGGCGGCGGCGAAGGTGAAGCGCCTGCCGGGCGAGGCGCCAACCGTCGCGCCCGAGTACGAGCTCTGCCGGCGCATCGCCCAGGAGCGCGGGCTGCCGCTGGCGGAGGTCTACCGCGTCGTCGCGGCGGAGGCGGAGGCGCTGCTGCGGCGCCGCACCTGACGGCCGCGGCAGCGGGTCAGTTTGAGCACCGTTCGTCCTGAGCTTGTCGAAGGACGATCCGCTCGACGAGGAAGCGTGGTTCGACAGGCTCACCACGAACGTGTGGCTGTTCCGGCCGCCAAGAATGACCAACTCCTAGCGCCCGCGTCGGGTTGACCGAGGCGCCGCGCATCCTTAGGATCGTTCTGTTCCCATGAAACGCAGCGAGCGACCCACCGAGACGATAGAGGACTACCTCCAGCTGATCTACACCATGCGCAGCGAGGGCAAGCCCATCATCGCTGCGCGGATAAAGGAGCGCCGCAGCGTCTCCGCGCCCACCGCCTGGGCGACGCTGAAGCGCATGGAGCGCGACGGCCTCGTGCGCCTGGACAGAAACCACGAGATCGAGCTGAGCCCGAAGGGTCAGCAGTTGGCCGAGTCGATCATCCGCCGCCACATGCTGGCGGAGCGGCTTCTGACGGACATCCTCAAGCTGGAGTGGGCGGAGGTGCACGACGAGGCGCACAAAATAGAGCACGCCATCTCGCCGATCGTCGAGCGGCAGATTCTGACCATCCTGAACAACCCGCAGACCTGCCCGCACGGCAACCCCATCCCCGGCCTCGCCGCGGAGACCTCGCCGGCCGTAATACCGCTGCGTCGGGCCGGCGAGGGCGATACGGTGACGATCAACAACATCGCCGAGCACGCCGAGGAAGACACCGACCTGATGCACTACCTCCAGCGCAGCAGCCTCGTCCCCGGCGTCCGCCTCCACGTGGACGAGGTGGCCGTCGCCAACGCCACCATCACCGTCTCGCTCCTCGACAAGAGCGGCCGCCAGGTCGTCGTCGGCCTGCCGACGGCCGAGCTGATCCTCGTGCGGCCCGG
>DATBWN010000263.1:0-2513 GCA_036514755.1 Dehalococcoidia bacterium
CAACGCCGCCGTGCGGGCGCACGGCCTCTCCTACAGCCAGTTCATCCACGGCCTCGCCCGGGCCGGTGTGACCATCGACCGTAAGGTGATGGCCGACCTCGCCGTGCGCGACGCCGCCGCCTTCGCGGCGATCGCGCAGACCGCGAAAGCAGCCCTGGCCTGACACCCCAGACGAAGATACGACGAAGGGCCAGGCTTATGCCTGGCCCTTCGTCTTTCGCAGCGCCCGCTACCTGACGATGAAGGCGCCGTTCATTGAGTCCAAGTGGGGGCTGCAGAAGAAGTAGTACGTGCCAGGGCCGGGTGTGGTGAAGCGGTACTCCAGCGTCGCGGCGTCTAGCTCGCCAACGAAGATCTTCTCCGTCATGCCCTGGTCGCGAAAGATCGCTAGGTTATGCCGTTCGCCGGCGAAGACGCCCGTCTCGTCGATGATCAACCTGACGGTCACAGTCGCATTAGCCGGCGCGACGAGCACCAGCTTGTCGAATTTGACCTCTTTCGCCGTAATCTCCAGGGACGCAGACGGGGATGTTGCGGCGGCGGTCGCGGCTATGGCTGTCGCTCGCGCCCCGCCGGCCGCGTTCGCAGCCGCTGTCTGCTCGGCCTGCGCCGTCGCGACGCGCGCGCGGGCGGCGGCGTTTGGGTCGGATGGATCAGCGCCGCCCGACGAGGTCTCGCCTCCACCTCCGCCGCCGCAGGCGACGGCCAGCGCCAGCAGCGCGACGGCAAGGCCCGTGAGGGCGGCTATCGATGCGAGGTTCTTCATGGTCTCTCTCCCTTCTTTGCGCCGCCTACTTCGGCGGCTCCAGCACCAGCCGGCCGCCGCCGCCGCCGCGGATGAACGTGTAGGCGATGTCGAAGCCATCTGACGTCCTGACGTAAACCGGTGGCGGTTCCATGCTCGCAGATTATACGCAGACGAAGGCCGGGCATGAGCCCGGCCTTCGTCCTTCGCCGCTCCCGCAGAGGGGCTAGTTGCCGCGCAGGTCGAAGACCTGGACGCTTTCGCCGGCCTGAGCCGCCTGCAACGTGTAGCTCATGAGCTCGGAGAACGAAGCGTCGTTCACGCCGCTCGCATCGATGATCTCGAACCGCCCGACTGGCTGACCGGCCTGGCTGGCTGCCATCTCGAAGGCGGCGACCGCCTGTGCCTCCTCCGGCGAGTCGACGACGTAGATGACGTGCGAGCCGACAGCGGCGGGCTGGGCCGCGGCGGCCGGAGACGTCTTCGCGCTGCCGCCGGAGTCGCTGACCTGCCACGCGCCGACGCCGATGGCGACGCTGAGGGCGAGAGCGGCGCCGGCGATGGCGACGACGTACTGCGTCTTCATCCGCTTCCAGGTGCCAAAAGTGGCGCTGTTGATTGTGAGACTCATTTTCGTTTCCTTTCTGTGTTGTGTTTTGTGTTGAGAATATGACCGACTTGGCTTCCGTTATTGTGAGCAGGCTTAGCGCCTGATTGACTTCGCCATCCTCTTTCCTCCTATCCTGCGAGAGCTGCTGTGTTGTTAGCCGTAGTCTCTCTCAGGCGAGAAAAGGCGCCATCATCTGAATCGGGGATTCTGCGAATAACAAGAAGGCGCCTTTCGGCGCCTCTTATTGCCCTGGATGTAGCAAGAGCTAGTCAGTCATAGCAAGGGATTGTTATCGGGCTTGTTAGTGGAGCCTCAGACGAGGGCATGGCGGTGGGCGTACGAAGCCGCCTCGGTTCGGTTGGCGGCGCCCGTCTTGTCGAAGATGTTCGAGACGTGGCGCGCGACGGTGTTCAGGCTGATGACGAGCTCGTCCGCGATCTGCTGGTTGCTCCTGCCGGCGGCGATGAGGCGCAGCACCTCCACCTCTCGCAGCGACAGGCCGACGGGGACGGGCGCGTCGGTCGTGATCCGCGGCGGCAGGCTGGCGAGGAAGTCTTCGATGGCCCTCGCGCCGGCGGCCCCGTCGCCGAACATCGAGACGCCGCCTTCGATATGCACAAGGCGGCTGTCCGGGATGGCGGCGGCCAGCGCCACGGCCACCTCATCGCTCAGGTAGACCTGGTTGCGCGGGTGAAGGACCAGCGTCGGCTGACGGACCTGCGGCAGCAGGCCTGAGATATCCCAGTCCGCGGCGACGCCGGTGGCGACATGGAAGTCGCGCTGCGTCATCGACTGCCTCATCATGGCGAGGGAGCTTTCCGCCTCCGCGGGGCTCAGACCGACAGGGAGCCAGGTGCGCAGGAACAGCTCCCAGTTGTCGTGGGCGAGCACGTCTAACACACGAGACCAAGGTGTCCTAGAGCGGGTGGCCAGGAAGAGGACCAAAGCGTCGACCCGCTCCGCGTGCTCTACGGCGTAGCGGACGGCACAGGGACTGTACATGCTACAGCCCAGTAGGACGAAACGGTCGAGCCGCGCGCCGTCCACGACCGCCTCCAGGTCGCAGTAGAAGTCCCCCCAGGAGAGGCTCTCGGGGAGGCCGCGGGTCGAGAGCCCCTGGCCGCGGCAGTCGTAGTGGATGAGCCGGAACCGCTCCGC
>DATBWN010000264.1:0-35639 GCA_036514755.1 Dehalococcoidia bacterium
TACATCGAGGGCGACGGCGAACGCTGCTCGGCGCGGACGTACGTCATGATCCCACGCCAGGGCGAGGCGGGCGAGATCGCCATCCCGCTCGTCCTCACCTACGTCGACAGCTGCGTCAAGCGGGGGGGCCGCTGGCTCTTCGAGAAGCGCGTCATCCAGACGGACCTCGCCGCGCCTTCGCGGCGCGCGGACTAGCGGGCCGCTGAGTACTAAGCTGTCCTTCGACAGGCTCAGGACGAACGGTCTCAGATTCCGTTCGTGGTGAGCTTGTCGAACCACGGGAGCCCTTCCACACATTTCCAGCATCCTGCTAGGGTCAAGAGCCCCGCGCGTCGTAGATCGCCCAGAGGCTGAGGACGTAGCCGGCGAGGATGAGCACGGCGGCGAGATCGACGGGCAGGCGCACGCGCTCCGCCTTGAGGACGATGGAGGACGTACCGACGGCCATGAGGATGATGGCCGCCGCGGCCGCGGCCTGAACGCCCGGCGCCGCGGCGGCGAGGACGTTCGCCCCCGGTGAGGCGATATCGAGGGCGACGAGCAGCGCCATGTTCGTCGCGTTGCTGCCCATGAGGTTGGCGATGGCGAGGTTGACGGCGCCGATGCGGATGGCGGCCACGGAGACGGCCAGCTCCGGCAGGGACGTAACGAGAGCGAGTGCGAAGGAGCCGAAGAACGTCTCGCCCAGGCCCGTCTGGTCGGCCAGGTGGTCGGCGCTGCGCGCCAGGAAGGGCCCGGCGACCAGGATGACGGCGGCGGCGACCACGAAGCCGACCTGGGCGACGACGAGAGGCAGCGCGCCGCCCATCTCCCGCTCCTCGGCGCGGGCGGCTTCCGCCTGCCGCTCCCGGATAGCGAAGGTGCCGAGCGCGTAGACGACAGCTATGACCAGCGGCCCGACGCCGACGCCGGCCACCGCCCAGGTCGAGCCGGTGCTGATGAACAGCAGCGCTACCGCGGTGACGGAGATCGCCAGCGTGGAAGTGAGGACGTGCTCCAGAGCGGCCCGCTGGAGGAGGCGTCGGGTGTGGAAGAGGAGGGTCATGGCGGCCAGGATCGCCATGTTCCCCATGCTGCTGCCGAACAGGTCTCCCAGCGCCAGGTCGGCAGCGCCCCTGCGCACGGCCGCGACGTCCGTGACCAGCTCCGGCAGCGACGTGACGAGGGCGACGAACACGGCGCCGAACCACAGCGCGCCGAGGCCCGTCCGCTGCGCCAGGACGTCGGCGCAGAGGGCGAGGCCGGAGCCCGCGACCATTACGGCCAGCGCGCTGAGGAGGAAGACGCTCCAGTCCGGCACGACCGCAGCTTAGCCCCTTCCCGACCGAACGAGAACCGCAACGTTGCGCGCGGCAGGGGTCGAACGACGCGACTAGACTGTAATCGATGGCCTCCCGCCCACCCCAGGCAGCACCGCGCCTCGAACGAGAGGCTTGGCACGCCCTCGGCGTCGAGAGCGTGGCCGCGGCCCTGGGCAGCGACCTCGCCGCCGGGCTCTCGCGGGCGGAGGCGGCTCGCCGACTGGCGGAAGCCGGCCCCAACCTGCTGCCAGAGACCGGCCCGCCCGGCGCGCTCCGGCTCCTCCTGCACCAGTTCGCGTCGATTCTCGTCTACGTCCTGCTCGCCGCCGCTCTCGTCTCCCTCTTCCTCGGCGACTTCCTCGAAGCGGCGAGCATCCTCGTCATCGCCGTGCTCAACGCGGCGCTGGGGTTCGCGCAGGAGTACCGGGCGGAGCGGGCGCTGAGCGCCCTGAAGGCCCTCTCGGCGCCGAGCGCGACGGTGCTGCGCGAAGGCTCGCCCGTACGCGTCGCCGCTGCCGACATCGTCCCGGGCGATGTCCTTCTCCTCGAGGCGGGCGACGTCGTGGCGGCGGACGCCCGCGTCGTGGCGTCGAGCGGCCTGGCCGCCGCCGAGGCGCTCCTCACGGGCGAGTCCGTGCCCGTCGACAAGCTGCCGGACGCGGTGGCGGGCGATGTCCAGCTGCCGGAGCGCGCCTCCATGGTCTACCAGGGCACGCTCGTCTCGCGCGGCCGCGGCCGCGCCCTCGTCGTCAGCACGGGCGGCTGGACGGAGATGGGGCGCATCGCCGGCCTGGTCTCCCGCCAGCGGCGTGAGGAGACGCCGCTGCAGCGCGAGCTGAGCCGCGTCGGCCGCTACCTCCTGCTCGTCGCGGCTCTGCTCTGCGCCTTCGTCTTCCTCGTCGGCGTCCTGCGCGGCATCGCGGCGAGCGAGATGTTCCTGACAGCGGCGAGCCTGGCCGTCGCCGCCATCCCGGAGGGCCTGCCCGCCGCGGCGACCATCGTCCTCGCCCTGGGCGTGCAGCGCATGGCGCAGCGCCACGTCATCGTCCGCCGCCTCTCCAGCGTCGAGACCCTCGGCACCGTCACGACGATCTTCACGGACAAGACGGGCACGCTCACCCTGAACCGCATGACCGTCCAGGAGACCTGGGCCGCCGGCAGCGAGGACGACCTCCTGCGCATCGCCGTGCTCTGCAACAACGCCTCGCTGGGCGACGAAAGCGGTGAGGCGACGGGCGACCCCACGGAGGTGGCGCTTCTCGTCTTCGCCCGCGAGCGCGGCCTGGACGCGACGCTGGCGCAGAAGCGGTCGCCGCGTGAGCTGGAGCTCCCCTTCGACGCCGCCCGCGCGCGCATGACCGTCGTCGTCCGGGCGCCGCGGGCTGGACGCCTCGCCCTCGTGAAGGGCGCGCCGGACGTCATCGTCGGGCGCTCGACCGCCATCGGCGCCGCGCCGGCGACGCCCGAGGAACGCGAGGCGGTGCTGCGCCGCGCCGCCGGCATGGCGCAGCGCGGCATGCGCGTCCTCGCCTTCGCCCAGCGCACGCTGGCGGACGGGGCGGGCGAGGAGGAGATGGAGCGTGACCTGACGCTCGTCGGGCTCATCGGCCTGGCTGACCCGCTGCGGCCCGAGGCGCCCGAGGCAATCGAGACGGCGCGGCAGGCCGGCATCCACGTCGTCATGCTGACGGGCGACCAGCCGGCGACGGCGGCGAGCATCGGCCGCGCCCTGGGGCTGGAAGACGAGGTCGTCAGCGGCCGCGACGTCGAAGAGCTGGCCCTCGCCGACCTGCGGCAGAAGATGGCCACGGCCAACGTCTTCGCCCGCGTGACCAGCGACCACAAGCTGCGCATCATCCAGGCGGCGCGCGGGGAAGGCGAGATCGTCGCCATGACGGGCGACGGCGTCAACGACGCCCCGGCCCTGCGCGCCGCCGACATCGGCGTCGCCATGGGCCTCGGCGGCACGGACGTCGCCCGCGAGGCGTCGGACATGATCCTCACCGACGACAACTTCAGCTCCATCGTCGCCGCCGTCGAGGAGGGCCGCGCCATCCACGCCAACATCCGGCGCTTCATCCACTTCCTCCTCTCCTGCAACGCCGCGGAGATCGCCGTCATCTTCATCGTCCTGCTCGCCGCCGGCGAGTCCGCCCTGACGCCGCTGCAGATACTCTTCGTCAACCTGCTCACGGACGGCCTGCCGGCGCTGGCCCTGGGCATGGAGCCCGCCGCCCCGGGGCTCATGCAGCGCCGGCCGCGGCCGCCCCGACGTGTCGGGGGCCTCGTCTCCGCGCGCTCTCTGGTCCCGATCGCCGGCATCGGCGGGCTCATCGCGGTCGCGACGCTGGCGGCCTACGGCGTCGGCCGCGCCTGGGAAGACGCCGAGCTGGCCGGGCACCTGGCGTTCGCCACCCTGGTCGGCTCGCAGCTCGCCGCCTCGCTGGTGTTTCGCAGCGAGAGCGAGGTCATCCTCCGCCTGCGCCGCAACGCCTGGCTGGCCGGCGCCATCGCCGTGTCCCTGGTCACCCTGCTCGGCGCCTTCTACGTGCCAGTGCTCAGCGCCGCGTTCGACGCCGAGCCGCTCTCCGCCGGCCAGTGGGCGGTCGTCGCCGCTCTTTCGCTCATACCGCTGCTCGGCGGCGAGGCGGCGAAGCTGACGCGGCTGACGCAGCGCCTGAATCTGCTGCCCGAGGCGCCGTAACGCCTACCCGGCACGCAGACTCAGCCAGCCTCGCTTTCGGGATAGACGCGCAGCTCGTTGGCGACGTTCGTAAAGCCCGCGTAGCGGGCGAGATCCTCGGCCTTCTGCTTGGCGACGTGGCTGTTCACGTGACCTTTGAGGATCACCATCGCCTCGAACGCCGCCAGATGGACGAAGTCGAAGTCCCCCGTGCCGTCAGCGAGGAGCAGGGCGAGGCGCTTCTCGCGATCCATATCCGTCATCATCAGTCGAGCACCACCGATCAGACGATCTCTTCGCCGCCAATGACGATGACGAAGCACTGCGTCAGGGTGAGAACGGCGCGGATCGTCTTCGCGCGGCCGGGCTGCAGGCGGCTGCGGCGCACGAGGACAATGGCGTCCGTGTCGTTCTCCCGCGCGAACCTGGCGATCTCCTCGCCGATCTCGCCCTGGGCGAGAAAGGCGCGCGCCTCGATCTCGGCCGGACAGCCGGCGCAGCAGTTCGCCAGCCGCTCGATGACCTCGACGGTCCACTGCGGCCACTCGTGCTGGGCCTGGTCGACATAGCGCGGCGCCGCGACGCTGCCACGCTCCACGGGCGGCGCCTGGTCCGGCCCGGCGACGTAGAGCAGGTCGATGGAGGCGCCCAGGACCGTCGCCAGCTGGCTCACCGGCCGCAGCGCCTCGGCCGTCTTCGGCGTGCCGTCCAGCGGTACCAGCAGACGCCGGATGGGCCGCGCCTCGGCCGCCAGCAGCGCCTCCGGCTTCACGATGAGCACCGGTCGTGTCGTGGCGGCGACCACTTTCTCGGTCACCCGCCCCAGCCGGTACTCCTGCTCCATCTCGCGACCGTGGGTCGTCAGCGAAACGAGGATGACGCCGCGCTGCTCGGTAGCGCGGATGATCTCGCTCGCAGCGTCGCCGACAGCGAACTGGAAGGGTACCTGCAGCTGGGCCGCTATCCTCTCCCACTCCTGCCTGTGGCGCTCCAGCTCCTCGGCCGTCTCCCAGACGGAGAGCACCTCCACCTCCGCGCCCAGCTGCCGCCCGACGACGCGGGCGACGTCCAGCGCCGCGGCCGCGGCCGGCGAGCCGTTCCAGGCGACGAGGACCTTCCGCGCCGCACCGATCTCGCTCATGCCATTGTCCTTTCCGCCTCGGCCAGGGAAACCAGGAGCGGCCCGCCGCGCTGGAGGCGGTGCGTCCGGCCGGCCGCGTAGACGCGCATCGGCCGCCCCTTCTCCAGCTCAACCGCCAGCGTCCTGCCCTGGTCCGAGACCGCGACCTTGAGGCGCCTTCCGCGCCACTGCACCCGAAACCGAAGCCCCCGCCAGCTCCTGGGCAGGCGCGGCTCGAAGGCAAGGCCGTCCTCGCGCAGCGCCATGCCGCCGAAGCCGAACACGGCCGCCTGCCAGAGCCCACCCAGCGCCCCCATGTGCAGGCCGGCGGCGCTGTTGCCCATGCTGTCGTTCAGGTCGATCGCGGCGGCCTCGCGAAAGTAGCTCTCGGCCAGGTCGACCATGCCGAGCCGCGCGGCCACCCAGGCGTGCACCGGCGGGCTCAAGGAGCTGCCGTGGCCGCAGCGCGACTCGTAGTAGGAGAAGCTGTCGCGCCGCGTCCGCGCGTCGAAGGCCTCCGGGATCAGCGCCAGGAGCATGACCACGTCCGCCTGCTTGATCACCTGGGAGCGGCTCGTGCGCTCGCGGCCCAGGAGCACGTCCATGGGCGCCGCCCGCGTCGCGTAGGCGGCGAGGTCGACGTAGTCAAGGTCGAAGTAGCCGGCGAACTGCTCCAGGAGGCCCGCCCTCTCGCTGAACGGGACGTACAGCGACCGGCAGACGCTCGCCCAGTGCTCGATCTCCGCTTCCGTCAACGCCAGCTCAGCCGAGAGGAAGCGCCAGCGCTGCGGCCAGCGGTTCTTGAGGAGCCGGGCCGCCTCCAGGCCGCGCTCGATGTTCCAGCGCGCCATGTAGTTCGTGTAGGCGTTGTCGTCCACGCCCTCGTGGTACTCATCTGGGCCGATGACGCTGCGGATGTGGAAGAGCCCGTCCTCCCCGCGATGGCAGCGGCTCGACCAGAAGCGGCTCGTCTCGAGGATGATCTCGGCGCCCGCGTCCCGCAGGAAGGCGGCGTCGCCGGTGGCCCGCCAGTACTGCCAGACGGCGTAGGCAACGTCGGCGCTGATGTGCACCTCCTGCTCGCCGTTGCGGATGGCGATCACCTCCCTTCGCGGGCCGAGGACGTAGGGAGGCGTCGCCTCCTCGCCCGTGTCCGTCGACTCCCAGGCGTAGAGGGCGCCCGACAGGCCGAGGCGGCGCGCCTTCTCACGCGCCGCGGGCAGCGTCCTGTGGCGGTAGAGCAGCAGCGAGCGCGCCGCCTCCGGCCAGGTGAAGACGAAGAAGGGCAGCATGAAGACGTCCGTGTCCCAGAAGACATGGCCCATGTAGCCATCGCCGGTGAGGCCGCGGGCGGCGATGGAGACGCGCTCCGAGCGCGGGTCGACGGCGCCGTTGAGGTGGTAGACGGCGAAGCGCAGGGCGCGCTGCGCCTCCTCGTCGCCCTCGACGGCGACATCGCTGGCCTGCCAGCGCCGCCGCCACTGGCGGACGTGACGGGCGTAGAGACGGCGAAAGCCAGCCCGCGCGCCGGCGCGCAGGGCGCGCTGCGCCGCTGCGGTCGCCTCCTCAGGCCGCCCGCCGAGGCCATAGGCCGTCAGCTGTAGCAGGGACGCCCTTCGCTCCACGACCGCGTGCACCCGTCCGCCCACGTCGGGGACGGGAACACGTCTGCCATCCGCCTCGAGGCGCACGCGCTCGAGCCGGGCGGCCGCCAGCGAGCCGTCGCCGGTCAGAAAGACGCGGCCGCCGGCGCCGGCCGGCGCCCGGCTCGCGCCGTCCAGTCGCTCCGGCCGGTCGATCGAGAGGAGCGCCGGCACATCCGGCTGGAGCTGCAGCAGCTGCAGCGCCAGGCCGCGTTCCGACTGGGAGGCGAGACGCAGCGAGCGCAGCGTAACGGTCGTCTCCTCCAACTGGTGGCACCACTCGCTGAAGAGGACGCCGCGGCGCAGGTCGAGCGTGCGTGAGTGCGACAGGAGCATGCCGCGGTCGATCGCCAGCGCCTCGCCGTCCAGCGAGAGGCGCAGCGGGAAGGCCGGCGGCGCCGGCACCAGGGCGCGCACGCGCGGCTCCTCCGCGCGCTGGTCGAAGAGGCCGGCGACGTAGGTGCGCGGCCGCGAGGCCGTACTCGGCACGTCCAGCGAGCCGCGGATGCCGATGAAGCCGTTGCCCAGCGAGAAGCGCGACTCGATCTCGTGCTCGAACGCCGGCTCGTAGCCGTCTTCGCGCAGACGCCAGGCGGGGTCTGCGCTCGGCGCCGGAAGCCTGTCGATGCGGTGCGGACGGGCGCGCAAGCCCCGGCGCGCGCGCTTCAGCTGGTCGGCCAGCAGGCTGCGGAAGCGGGGCGCGCCGCCGCCCAGGTGGATGACGCCGGCCGGGGCGCCGCCGGGCTCCGGCCCGACGGAGACGGCCACGGCGCCGGGCAAGGCGCCGCTCACCAGGCTATCGCTGCCCGGGAAGCCGGCGACCGGGCCAAACTCGTCGCCGGCGACGAGCACGTCCCCGGGCGCGATGCCCCGCGGCTCGAAGATGCTCTCGGCCAGCCAGCGCACGGAGTCGCTCTTGTCGGTGAGGCCGACCTCGACGTGCTTGACGTCGCTGGTGATGCGCGCGTCGGCCAGGTCAGCCTCGGCCGCGGCGGCCCGCGTCCACTCGATGACCTCGCCGAGGCCGTCTTGGAGGCCGCCGCGTCGCAGCCGCTCCTGAACGGCCGCCAGCAGGGCGCCGATCCGGGACTTGGGCGGGTCTTCCCACGCGGGCAGCGGGATGAGGTCGATCTTGCGCCGGTTCAGGCGGTCGTAGATGATGTGCGGCTCCAGCCCCGTGGTGCCCGCCAGCCTGGCGCCCACGGCCTCCGCCACGCGGTCGAGCTTCCGGTTCTCGGCCTCCGTCGCCTCTCGTCTGAACCTGAGGATGGGCTCGCCCCTGGCGGAGAAGCCGTAGACCTCGGAGCCGCGGTTGGTGCAGACGATGAGGTGGTGACGCAGAGAAGGCTCGACGAGGCGGCAGAACTGCCGCTCTACGTTGCCGAAGTTGGTGCCGGTGAGGACGACGAGCCAGACGTCCTGCGCCATGAGCTCGCCGGCGAGGCCGGCTAGCTCGCCGGCGTCCTCCCGCCGGTCGGCGACGGCCGTCCCGTCCCAGTCGAAGACGATGGCGCGAAAGGCGCGCGCGAGGCGACGCGGAAGGCCGCCTTCACGCGACTTCGGCATCGCTGGCCGCACCCAGCAGGAGCTGCACGCCCCTGACTCGCGCCAGCGACCGCGGCGCCAGGGTGCACTCAGCGGCGTGCATCGCGCCGGCGCAGCGGCAGCGCAGCAGGCGCTCGTAGATCGCCTCGTAGCCGTCCACCATGTGAGAGGCGGAGAAGAAGTCCTCTACGTGCCTGCGGCAGGCCCGCCGGTCGATGGCGGGCACGCGCTCGACGGCCGCGATCATCTCCTGCGTCGAGTCGCAGATGAAGCCGACTTCGCCGTCGGCGACGATCTCGGGGACAGAGCCGCGGCGCATGGCGATGACCGGCGTGCCCGTCGCCATCGCCTCGACCATCGTCAGGCCGAAGGGCTCCGGCCAGTCGATGGGGAAGAGATAAGCGTAGGCGCCGCCGAGGAGGCCGTTCTTCTCGCTCTCCGTCACCTCGCCGACGAACTCGACGAGCCGGCTGCGGCGAAAGAGGGGCGCGACGATGGCCTCGTAGTAGTCCCTGTCCGCCGGGTCGACCTTGGCGGCGACGACGAGGCGCATGCCAGTCGCCTCCGCGATCTCGACCGCCGCCTCCGGGCCCTTCTCCGGGCTGATGCGGCCGAGGAAGACGAGGTAGCGGCCGGGCTCGGCGCGGGGCGTGAAGTAGGAGACGTCGATGCCGTTGTGGACGGTGCCGACCCAGTTAACGCCCTCGAGATAGCGCCTCTGGTCGACGCTGATGGAGACGAGGGGGTGGCCGGCGTAGCGCCGGTACCTGTAGGCGATGTCCGGGATGTCCAGCCGGCCATGCGCCGTGGTCAGCGTGGGCACAGCGACCAGTTCCGCGAACGGGAAGCAGAACCAGTCGGCGTTGTTGTGGACAACGTCGAACTCATCGACGCGCTTGTAGACGTCGCCGAGCGCGAACAGCGTCGCGCTCATGAGGTCGGGAGAAGAGGGGTCGAGACGCAGGGCGCGGGGCACGCAAGGCACGAGGCGGGCAGACGTGAGGGAGTCGCCGCTGGCGAATAGGGTTACGTCGTGGCCGCGCCGGACGAGCTCCTCCGTGAGGTTGGACACCACGCGCTCCGTGCCGCCGTACAGCGGCGGCGGCACCGGTTCAACCGGAGGAGCTACTACAGCGATGCGCATCTCGTACTCCCTTCAGCAGTGGCTCCCTCGCCGGCACGCGGGAGACGGCCCTTTGGGCGCCTCCCGAGCATGTGCAGGCGCCGGGAGGCGCCTGGTGCCTCCCGGCGTTCCTCGCCCATTGAGCTACGTGCTGCTGATCTCGATCTTCTTCTGCTTCGACTCTTCCTTCAGCGGCACGCTGACCTCCAGCACGCCGTCCTTGAAGCTCGCCTGCGCCTTGCTGGCGTCGGCGCCGGCGGGCAACGGCAGCTGGCGGACGAAGCGACCGTAGCTGCGCTCGCTGCGGTAGTAGTCCTTCTCTTCGACTTCCTTCGCCTCCGTGCGCTCGCCGGAGATCGTGATGCCTTCCTCGCTGACGTTGACCTCGATGTCCTTCGCGGTCATGCCCGGCACGTCCGCCTTGATGATCAAGGCCCCGTTCTTCTGAAAGATGTCGACCGCCGGCCAGAGGGGCTCTTCGATGAGGAACGGCCGCAGGCGACGCAGGCCGAAGCCCGGCTCCCACATCGCGTCAAGGAGCCGGCTCATCTCCTCCCGCATCTCCCGCAGTCCTCTCGAGGGTCGGAACTGAACGACTGGACCGCGCTGCTCTTCTTCTGCCATCGCTATGTGTCCTCCTCCTCCTAGATTCGGAACGAAGTTGTCTCGGTGAAGGGACGGCTATCCCCACCACCGGGCGTTACGACGTCGTGGGATGGCTGTGATCGTGAATGTGAGCTTCGCCGAGGTGCTCATGCTCAGCGTTCTCGTGAGGCAGATGGGAGTGGGTGACTGCAGAGTGATTGTGCTCGTGCAGGTGGAGCGCCGTCAAGTGCTCCCACTCGCCCACGAGCTCGTCCGCGCCTTCACGCCGGTTATGCGTGACGTGCGGGTGCTGGTGGGTGTGGACCACGGCCTCGTGCGAGTGCTCCACGTAGTCCTCGAGGTGGGCGCGCTTGCGCACCTCGCGGAAGACGCGCCGCGGCGGCGCAAAAGCGCGTATGGCCATGAGGGTCCCGAGGCCTGCGATAAGGAGCGTGACCGTTCGTCTGGCAGTTTTCATTCTGCTACCTCCCTGCTTCCTGGTTGGTTCCGCATATCCGAGAATCGTGCACCGCCGCAGCTTCGAGGGCCTCTACGATTCGCGGCGCATGCTTGCAGCCTCGTTTAGGTTTCATTATCCGAGCGCCGCCTAGCGGAAGACGGGCTCTCCCGAGCGCACGGGCTGGGAAATGCGCGCCAATGTCCGCGCCAGCAACACCTCGTCCAGAGCGCGCACGGCGAGGTCGCCCAGGCTGATGATGCCGACGAGGTGGCCGTTCTCCATGACACAGAGCCGGCGTACCTGCTCCCGCCCCATCAGCTCCAGCGCCTCGTCCGTGTCGGCCTCCGGGCTGATGGTGATAGGGTTGGCGGTCATGTAGTCCTTGACGAGGCAATCGATCGGGCTGTTGCCCGTAGCGACGCACTCCACGGCGATGTCGCGGTCGGTGATGATGCCGAAGAGGACGCCCTCGTCGCAGACGGGCAGCACTCCCACGTTGTGCAGCTTCATTTCCTGCGCCGCGAGCTGGACGTTATCGTTCGGCCTGATGCAGCTGGGGTTCGGAGTCATGACTTCGCGCACCTTCATCTCGAGTCCTCCTCGCTTCTGCCCTTGTGGGGCCGCTCCCCGAAGATGTGGCCGGTTGGCTGCATCAGCGGGCCACCGCGATGGCCGTCGCGGCCACGAGCAACGCCAGCACGAACGCGTGAGAAAAAACGCGGAAGGCAGCGTCCTCTCGGGCGATGTGAGTTGTATAGCGCGGCGTCGATCCGACGCTGACTGCCTTTGCGCCGCTCTTTCCTGAGCGTGCCTTGCTCGCGTCTCCGCCCGAAGATAAGCGTAGAGGAGGCCCCTCGAAGGACATAAGTGCTTTTCCTCCCCATCTGGACTAGCCGTTCGGCTAATCGCATGAGAGCGCCACGGCCCTCGGGCCGGCGGCGGGCGACGGAGCTCTTCTGTAATTCTCGCGCGGCGATGCGCGGCGTCCAGATCGTCGCCCTAGGCCGAATAGCCTAGCCTTTTACGCAGATAAGGGGCGTGAGCTTCGCGACCTTGCGCGAGAAACCCGCGGCGTCCGCGGCCTCCGCCACCGCATCGACGTCCTTGTAGGCGCCGGGCGCCTCCTCCGCGGCGCCTCGATAGGAGCGCGTGCGGATAAGGATGCCCTGGCCGGCCAGCCCCTCGATGAGCGACTTGCCCTGCCAGCGCTTCAGGGCCTCGTGACGGCTCATGCTGCGGCCGGCGCCGTGGCAGGAGGAGCTGAAGGAGAGCCCCTCCGCCGCAGCCGTGCCGACGAGGATGTGCGAGGCCGTGCCCATGGTGCCGCCGATGATCACCGGCTGGCCCGTCTCCCCGTAGGCGGGCGGCAGGTCGGCGCGGCCCGGGCCGAAGGCGCGCGTCGCACCCTTGCGGTGGACGTAGAGCTCGCGCGGCCGCCCATCCACCTCGTGGCGCTCGACTTTGCAGGTATTGTGGGAGACGTCGTAGATGAGCGTCAGGTCACGGCCGGGGAACAGCTCGACCAAGGCCTGGCGGACGAGGTAGGTGATCACCTGCCGGTTCGCCAGGGCGCAGTTGATCGCCGCCCGCATCGCGCCGAGGTAGCTTTCGCCGACGGGCGAGCGGATGGGGGCGCAGGCTAGCTCCCGGTCCGGCAGCTCGATGCCGTGGCTCGCCGCCTCGATGACCATCTGCTTCAGGTAATCGGTGCCGATCTGGTGGCCCAGCCCCCGCGAGCCGCAGTGGATGCTGATCACCACCTCGTCCGCGGCGAGGCCGAAGGCGACGGCGGTCTCCGCGTCGTAGATCTCGGCGACGCGTTGCACCTCCAGGTAGTGGTTGCCGGAGCCTAGGGTGCCCATCTCGTCCTGCTGGCGCTTGATCGCCTGGAGAGAGACCTCCTCCGGCACGGCGCCGGCCATCGCGCCCCGCTCCTCGACGAAGTCGAGGTCCCGCGGCTCGCCGAAGCCCTGCTCGACGGCCCAGCGGGCGCCGCCGCGCAGCATCGCCCGCATGCCGGCGTCGTCGAGGTGGATCTTGCCCCTGCTGCCGAGGCCGGCCGGCACGGCGCGGAAGAGGGCGTCCGCCAGCCGCTCCTTGACCGCCTCCACCTCCGCAACCCGGAGGCCGGTGCGCAGCGTTCGGACGCCGCAGGACACGTCGAAGCCGACGCCGCCGGCGGAGACGACGCCGCCCTCCTCCGCATCGAAGGCGGCGACGCCGCCGATGGGGAAGCCGTAGCCCCAGTGGGCGTCCGGCATGGCGTACGCCGCCTTGACGATGCCCGGCAGCGTCGCCACGTTGGTGATCTGCTCGCGCACCTTCTCGTCCATGTCCCGGATCAGCGACTCTGTCGCGTAGATGACGGCGGGCACGCGCATCTTGCCCGTCGGCTCGATGACCCACGCGCACTCAGACGGCCGCTTCAGCGCGCTCGTGTCCATGCTCGCACCTCCTCACACGTCGACCACGCACTGGGCAACCCACTCGTCGCCCTGCCGACGCAGCGAGAGCGCCGTGTAGGTGGCGCCCTTGACCTCCACGCCCGGCCGGTGCCGCCGCAGGTCGATGGGCTCGCCCCAGGCCTTCGCCCGCAGGCGCGTCCCGTCCAGCTCCACCTGGAAGCGCCGGAAGAGCAGGCGCCGCGTCGCCATCTCGTAGACGAGGGCGTTCAGCCAGTCGACGAGGAGCAGCTCCTCGTCCGGCGCCTCACAGGCCACGTCCAGGCTGGCGCTGTCCCTGACGTTTCGCGGATCGGCGACGATGGCGGTCATGGCGAGCGCCGCCTGCTCGAAGGCGCCGGCCTTGGTGGGCGCGATGCCGCGGACGCCGATGTCGGCGCCGTGAGGGAAATGCTCCCAGCGCGCCCCTGTCGAGCCGTCGCTCACTGCCCCGTCCTCGTATGCTAGACGCTCTCGCAGGCAAGCTTAGACGCAATGGCCGGCGCCTTGCACCGGCCGTTCGGCAAGGACTTTTTGGGGCAGAGGGACTGAATGCGGGAGGCTCGTCGCCTCCCGCATCCCTGTCCGCGTCCTAGAACGTTATGACGTTGCGCAGCGGCTTGCCGCTCCTTAAGGACTCCACCGCCTCGTTGATCTTGTCCAGCGGGTAGCAGTTGGTCACCAGCTCATCCAGCTTCAGGCGACCCGCTTTGTAGATCTCGATGTAGCGCGGCACGTCCAGGCGCAGGTTCGTCCAGCCCAGCACGGCTCCTGTCATCGACCGCGCGCTGATGAACTCCCGCGCCGAGAAGTCGGCCAGGTTAGCGGAGCTGATGCCGACCATGTAGGCGGCACCTCCGCCCGCCAGCATCTGGAAGGCCTGGCGCACGACCACGTCGGCGCCGACCATGATGAACGCGTGCTCGACGCCGCGGCCGCCGGTGAGCTCGCGCACCGCCGCCACCGGGTCGCCGCTGGCGGCGTTGACGCCGTGCGTGGCGCCGAAGGCCTTGGCCGCCTCCAGCTTGCTGTCCAGCACGTCGACGGCGATGACCGGGTGGGCGCCGGAGAACGCCGCTCCCTGAATGGCGTTGAGACCGACGCCGCCGACGCCGATGACGGCCACGGCCTCAAAGGGCCGCACCTTGGCGCGGTTCACCACGGTGCCAAATCCCGTCAGGACGCCGCAGCCCAGCAGGCAGGCGATCTCCGGGCGCAGGTCCTCGGGCACCTTCGCCGTCTGGAGCTCGTGGACGACCGTGTACTCGGAGAAGCCGGCGACGGGCCCCGCCAGGGGCGCCAGCGGCTCCCCCTTCTTGTTGTGGTGGTGCGGACCGGAGCGGGGAATGCCCATGCAAGAGAAGCGCATGCCGCGCAGGCAGTTCTGGCAGTGGCCGCAGCCGGCCGTGATCGGCGCCATGACGACGTGGTCGCCGGGCTTCACGTACGTGACGCCTTCGCCCACCTCGTCGATGATGCCGGCCGCTTCGTGGCCGGCGATGCCGGCGCCCCTTATCGGCACGTCGCCGTCGAAGAAGTGGATGTCGCTGTGACAGAGGGCCGTCGCCGTCAGGCGGACCTTGACCTCGCCCGGGCCGGGTGAGTCGAGGTCCACCTCCTCCACCACCAGGGGCTTCTTTGCTTCGTAGAGGACGGCAGCTTTCATTCTCGTCTCCTTTGCGTGCACAGGAATATCAGCAAAGGAAGCCAAGGTCAACGGCCGTTCGGCCCCCGGACAGGTCGCGGCAGCAGCCCCAAGCTCACGCAACCGACGCGAACAGCGACGAATGGTCTGATATCTCGCCGATGAACGCCTCGCGAGCGGCCCCCGCGAGCTGGTTCCAGCCCCGGACGGCCACCAGCGCGGCGTTGCCCTGCGGGTCCGCACCCTGCGGCGCGAACTGGATCGTGTCACTCGCCAGGACGTGGTCCAGGTTTGCCTGAAGCGTGCCGTTGTTGAAGGTGAGCCCCTCCGTCTTCGGGAGCAAGGCCATGTTCCGCCTGCCGGCCTGCTTGCCGATGGTGCCGATCTCGTCCGGGGCGGCCACGCGGCTGTTGCTGTTCGCGGACGTGGGATAGAAGAGGCCCATCGTGTTCAGGTCGCCGAGGACGATGAGCTTCTGCGCCTGCGCCATGTTGTCCAGGGCTTTCTTCATCCGCCAGACGTGGTCGAACATCTCGAAGCGGTTGCCGAAGGCGGCGGCGTCCGTGCCGCTGTCAGTATGGAGGAAGAGGAGGTTGTGCCACTCCGCGTCCAGCCGCACGCTCAGCATCGCCCCCGGCCGGAGCGCCGGGTTGTAGGCCTTGAACTCCCGCTTCTGCGTGAAGACGCTTTGGGCGAACTTCGCCGTCCGACAGCCGACGAGGATCTCCATGCTCTCGGGGCCGTCCGTGATGCCGAAGGTGTAGTCCGGAAACTCGTTCTGCATGAGCTGCAGCACGCTGACGTTTTCAACCTCCAGCAGGCCGAAGATGTCCGGATTCTGGCCGCGGATGTGCGCGGCGACCCTGGCGAGGCGCTCGGCGCCGCCCTTGAAGTGCTCGACGTTCCAGCTCAGGAAGGAAAAACTCATGGCCACATTCCAGCCCTTCGGCTCTGGAGGGACACCGCCCTGACCCGCCCGGCCGGCGAGGCGCAAGTTGCCTCGTCCGCGAGTGGACAGTAAGGCCAATGACGACGCGCGTCAATGACGCGCCGGGGGCCGAAGTATAATCCTGCTGCAATGACCGAGCAGCCGGCCGTGAGCGTCATCGTCCTGGGGTGGAACGGCCGGCAGTACGTCGACCCCTGCCTGACGTCGCTCCTGGCGCAGGACTTCGACCGCCCCTACGAGATTCTCTTCGTCGACAACGGCTCCACCGACGGCACCGCCGACCTCGCGGAGCGCCACGCGGGCGTCCGCGTCCACCGCCTGGACCGCAACTACGGCTACTGCCTGGGCAACAACAAGGGCTTCGAGCTGGCGGAGGCGGACGTCGTCGTCTTCCTCAACCAGGACGTCGTCGTCCACCGGCGCTGGCTGCGGGAGCTGACCGCCGCCGTCGAGAGCGACCCGGCGATCAAGGCCGGCCACGCCAACATCATCCAGTCCTGGTACCCGGAGTACGCGGCGAAGGAGCTGGAGGCGCCCGTAGACGCCGCCTACACCGCCGAGCTGTCGCCCCTGGGCTTCGTCGAGTACCGGCAGGTGCCCGTGGCGCAGCGCGTCGTCGACACGCTGTTCCTGCACGGCGTCTCCATCATCCTGAAGCGCGACGTGGTGGACGAGATCGGCGGCTACGTCTTCGACCCGGACATGTTCGCCTACGCCGAGGACATGGACCTGGCGCTGCGCATCCGCAACGCCGGCTACCGCACCGTCGTCGCCACGGGCGCCGTTCTCTACCACGACCACACCCTGCAGGACCAGGTCTCGCTGCGCTCCTTCGTCAAGACAGTGCGGATCATCCGCAACCGGCTGCTGGCGCTGTGGAAGTGCTCCTCCTGGCCGGAGTTCCTGGCCCTGGCGGCAGTCACGCTGGCCGGCGCGCCCCTCAACTCGAGCCAGTTCGGCCTGCCGCTCTCGAAGAAGCTGCTCTACTTCCTCCTCCTCATCCCGCCGACCGCGGCCGCCGCCCTCGCCACCGTCGCGGCGATGCCGCAGTTCGCCGGCCGAAGGCGCCAGACGCTGGCGGCTCGGCGCCTGCCGCGCGGCTGGCTGCTGCGCACCCTCCTCTTCGACCGCGCCAGCCTCAGCCGGCCGGCGCCCGTCGCGACGCACGCATGAGCGTGACCGGCGATGCCGCCGGCCCCGGCCGGCTGGCGCACGTCCACGAGCACCCGGAGATCAGCGACGCCGACCTGCGCCTCATCCGCAAGCTGGCGCCCGAGGCGCGGCTCGTGCTGGACATCGGCGCTGGGCGCGGCGGCTTCGTCAGCGCGGCGCGCGGCCGCGGCCTGCAGGCGTGGGCGCTGGATCTGGAGCCCGACGCTGCTCACCTCTGGCAGCGCGACGGCGTCCCCGGCGCCCTGGGCGACGGCGCCCGCGCGCCCTTCGCCGACGGCAGCCTCGACGTCGTGCGCCTGAAGGAGCTCATCGAGCACGTCGAAGACCCCCTGGCCCTGATTCGGGAGGCGGCGCGGCTGCTGCGCCCGGGTGGTCTGCTCATCGTGCATACGCCCTCGCCCTACTCCCAGCTCTATCCCGTCGGCAACTTCTGGGACGACTACACGCACGTGCGCCCGTTCAGCCGCCTCGGCCTGCGCCGCCTCATCGAGGACGGCGGCCTGCGCCTGGAACGCATCGACGGCTACGTCGCCGGGCGCAACGCGCTGGAGCGCGCACTCGGCCGGCTGCTGGCGCCGGTGCTCCCCCACACCTACCGCGTCCTCGCCCGCCGCTAGGCGCCCTGGTCCGTACCCTCCTGCCGGCCGGGCACAGAGAAGATGAGGCAGTAGTTCGGCCGGTTTCGCCGGTAGAGGTCCGTCTCCTCGCAGGCAGCGTCGGGTAGGGCGCCTTGCACGAGCTTTCGCACCTCGTCACGGCGAATGAAGTGGACGTTGCGGTCGCCGGTTATGAAGCGGTCCGCCAGGTAGTAGAGCCGCGCCCGCCATGAGCCCGGCTCGACTTCCTTCACGACGAGCTTTGCGGCGCGGCCAGCGAGCAAATCTCGCAGGTCGATCAGAAGGCCCGGGCGCTCGGCCAGCGGTACGTGGTGGAGGACGTCGCTGAGGATGACGACGTCGGCAGGGCGCCGGCCGAGCTTTGCGTAGGCGCCGACGCTTGTACGAGGCATGACTTCGACGCGGTCGCGCAGGTCGGCGCGCAGCCAGCCGCCCACCGCCGGCGCGACGTCGATGAGCGTGGCGGTAGCACCCGGGTTGAGGGGCAGAAGGAGGTTCACCAGCTCGCCGTCGCCGGCGCCGACGTCCAGGACGTGGCCTCCCTCAGGGACCTTCGGGAGGCCTTCCGCGACCTTGCGCAGGTCGACGAAAAGCCGCCTGTACAGCCGGCCGACGACTGGGAACCAGCGATCGCCAAGAAGCCGCCGCGCGAGCTGCCCGGCGCTCACGACGCTTCGTTTCGGAGGGGTCTCATGTCGCGGCGATGATTGCGCCAAAGCCGCGCTTGACGCAACCATGCCCGTGGATGACAGCCGTACGTCTCATCAGCGCCCTGGCCGCCATCGGCATCGTCGCACTCGTCCTGGTGCGGTCCGACTTCGGCGAGCTCTGGCGCGTCGTTCGCGGCGTCGACCTCTACTGGCTGCTGCCCACCGTCCTCCTCAATCTGCCGATCCTTGCCCTGGCGACGCTGCGCTCGTTTCTTGTCCTGCGCAGTCTCGGCCGTCCCCTCGGCCCTCAGATCCTCCTCTCGAGCACCGTTGTCGGCTACGTGGCGGGCGCGCTGACGCCGGCCGCCTCGGGCGAGCTCCTGCGCGCGGACGCGCTCCGCCGCGCCGGCGTGCCGATGGACGAGGGCGTTGCCCTCGTCGTCTACGAGCGGGCGCTGTCGGTGGCGCTGCTCGCCCTGAGCACGGCCGTGCTCGCCGCGCTGATCGGCCTGCCGCTCCTCTGGGGTCTGGTGGTGAGCGGCGCGGCGCTGGCGCTGGCCGTGGCGGCGTGGCTGGCGGCGGTCGCCGTCCTGCCGCTGCTGCCTGGGCCGGCCAAGCTCGAAGGTGGCGGCGTCGCGCGGGGCGCCGTCCGTTACCTGTTACGCATGGCGGAGCAGCTGCGCGTCCTCGCCGCCGACCGCGCCTTGATGGCGGGCTGGTCTCTGCTGACCATGGCGCTCTTCGCCCTGGCGGCGGCGCAGTTCGCCCTGCTCGCCCGCAGCGTCTCCGGCGGCCTCGACCTGAGCGAGGCGTGGCTGGCGTTCGGCGCGTCGCAACTGGCCGGCATCGCCTCGCTGCTGCCGCTAGGCCTCGGCGTGGCGGACGGCTCGCTGGCCGCGGTGCTGCATAGGCTGGGGACGACCCTGGAGCAGGGCTCCGTCGTCGCCGTCCTCGTCCGCGCGACGATCACGCTGCCGCTAGTCCTCGTCGCCCTCGCCTGCTACCTATACCTCGCGCGCACAAGCGCGGACGGCCGCCGGGCCGGCGTCGAGCCCCAAGCGCTGCGAGAGTAAGCGCTTTAGGGCCAGCTCGCGTCGATGTCGGCCTCGGCGAGCGGCGGCCAGGACTTGTCCCGCGCGTTCACGACCGGCTCCCGCACCGGCCAGGCGATGGCGAGCGCCGCGTCGCTCCAGAGGATGCCCCTCTCCAGCTCCGGGCTGTACTCCGCCGTAACGGCGTAGATCACCTGCGCCGAGTCGCTGAGCACGCAGAAGCCGTGGGCGCACCAGGGCGGCACGTAGAGCAGGCGCCGGTTCTCTTCCGAGAGGACGGTCGCGCACCACCGGCCAAAGGTGGACGAGTCGCGCCGCAGGTCGACGACGACGTCATAGACCTCGCCCTGGACGACCTGCACGAGCTTCGCCTGCGCCATCGGCTGCTTCTGGTAGTGCAGGCCGCGCAGTACGCCCCTCTTCGAGCGCGACAGGTTGGTCTGGACAAAGCGGTCCGCGAGGCCGGCCGCCGCGAAGTCCGACTCTCGATAGGTCTCCAGGAAGAAGCCGCGGTCATCTTCGAAGACGCGGGGCCGGATGAGCACCAGCCCGCCGATCTCCAGCCGCTCGAACTCGAAGGGCATCAGAGGTAGACCTCCGCGTCGTCTCCCAGCATCAGCCGAAACGCCCGCCGGCCGTCCGCCAGGCGCCGCACGTCCGCCCTGCGGCCGATGACGCTGTCCTCGATGCGGTCGATGCCCTCGATGCGGGCGCCGGCGAGGACGACGCAGTTGGCCAGCGACGAGTCGCTGATCCGGCAGTCGTCGCCGATCGACACGTGGGGGCCGATGGAGCTGTTCTTCACGCTGGCGCCGGCGCCGATGACGCTGGGGCCGCGCAGCTCGCTGCCCTCGACGACCGCCCCCTCGCCAACGGTGACGTGGCCGATGAGACGGCTGCTCCCGTCGACCTGGCCGCGCACTTCGCCGCTCGTCCACTCCTCCAGGACGACGCGGTTCGCCTCCAGCAGGTCGTCCTTCTTGCCCGTGTCCAGCCACCAGCTCTCGAGGATGAAGCTGCGCACCGGATGGCCGGCCTCCAGCAGCTCCTGGATCGCGTCCGTAATCTCCAGCTCGCCGCGCCAGGAGGGCTTGATCCGGTCGATGGCGGCGTGGATGAGCGGCGAGAAGACGTAGGCGCCGACGAGGGCCAGGTTGCTGGGCGGCTCCTTCGGCTTCTCGACGACGCGCCAGATGCGCCCGGCCTCGTCCACCTCCGCGACGCCGAACATGCGGGCGTCGGCGACGGCTTTGAGGAGGAGCACGGCCTCCGCCCGCGAGCGGCGGAACTCCTGGACGAAGTCGGCTATCGGCTGGCCGATGAGGTTATCGCCCAAGTACATGAGGAAGGCGCTATCTCCCAGGAAGTCGCGCGCCACCTTCACGGCGTGGGCCAGGCCCAGCGGCCGCTCCTGGACGATGAAGGTGAGCAGCAGGTCCGTGAAGTCTCGCGAGACGGCCTCCCTGATCTGGCCGCCCGTCTCCGGCGAGATAATGACGCCGACGTCGCGCAGGCCGGCCTCGCGCACCTGCTGCAGGACGTAGTGGAGGATGGGCCGGTTGGCGACCGGGATGAGCTGCTTGGGCAGGGCGTAGGTCAAAGGACGCAGCCGCGTGCCGCTGCCTCCGGCCAGCACGAGCGCCTTCATCCCACTGTCTCTCTCTGAGCCCACGGCGACCATCCTAAGGCATCAGGTGCCCTTTGAGCTTCAGGTACGCTTGCAGCGCTTCCTGCCAGGGGCGCGGCTGCGGCATGCCCAGCTCCGCCAGGCGGGCGTTGGCGAGGACGGAGAAGGCGGGCCGGCGCGCCGGTGCGCCGTACTCCTCCGACGTGACCGGAACATGCTCCGGCTCCAGGCCCAGCTGCGCGAAGATCGCCGCCGCGAACTCGAACCACGAGCACGCGCCGGCGTTCGTGACGTGGAACAGGCCGCGGGCGTCTCGCGCCACCAGCTCCAGGAACGTCGCCGCGAGGTCCAGCGTGAACGTCGGGCACGACACCTGGTCATCGACGACGCGGATGGTGCCGCCGCCGCGCGCGAGACGCACCATCGTCTCGACGAAGTTGCCGCCCTTGCCGCTGGAGCCGGCGACGCCGTAGAGGCCGGAGGAGCGGACGAGCAGGTGGTCGTCCGGCAGGACGTAGCGCAGGAAGTGCTCGCCGGCCAGCTTGGAGACGGCGTAGGCGTTGAGCGGCGCCGGGGCGTCCGACTCCGCATAAGGCATCCCCTTCGCACCATCGAAGACATAGTCGGTGCTGAAGTGCGCCAGCCCCGCGCCGACCTCGCGGCAGGCCTCGGCCAGGTGCTTTACGGCGACGGCGTTGACGAGGAACGCCCTGGCGGCCTCCTGCTCGCAGTCGTCGACGCGCAGGAAGGCGGCCGTGTTGATGACGAGGCTGGGCCGCAGATCGCTCAGGACGCCGCGCACTCGCCGCTCGTCCGTGACGTCGAGAGCAGCGTGCGGCAGCGGGACGAGCTCGTCGCCCCGCCTGCCAGCCGCCGACTCCGGCCAGAGGCGGGCGATGTCCGACGCCAGCTGTCCCTGGCTGCCGATCAGCGCGACGCGGGCCACGCGAGTAAACATACCACGCGAACTTCGCCCTCGACGCCCGTCGACGCGCGGCCGCGGCGCTGGCGTCCTTCGGCCGGTGGACTGCGAGACGTCGATGCCCTATCCTCTCGCCGTGGCCGAAGGCGCGGGTGAGCTGCCAGTCCCCTCGTTCTCCAACGACTCAATGATCCGGCGCGTGCACGCGCAGGGCGTCATCCTCCTCGGCGGCGGCCGCGCCCTCCTCATGCAGATCGCCCATCCTTCTGTGGCCCAGGGAGTGGCCGAGCACAGCTCCTTCCGGTCGGACCGGCTCGGCAGGCTGCTGCGGACGCTGCGCCCCACCCTCGCCATCGTCTTCGGGTCGCGAGATCAGGCTCACGGCGCCGCGCGGTCGATCCGGCACGCCCACGAGCAGGTCGTCGGCACCGGCTACACGGCCAGCGACCCTGCCCTGCTCCTCTGGGTCTGGGCAACGCTCGTCGATACGGCGCTGCTCATGCACGGCCTCTTCGTGCGTCGCCTCGATCCGGCTGAAGCCGAGGCCTACTACGGCGAAATGAAAGAAGTCGGGAGCATGCTGGGCATCCCCGCCGCGTCCTTCCCGGCCGACCTCGCCGCCTTCCGCGACTACATGGCCCGCATGGACCATGAGCTTGTCGTCAGCCCGACGGCGCGCTCGCTGTCCGGCCAGATCTTCCGGTCGACGCCGACGACGGGCCCGATTATCTGGCCGCTGAAGCTGTTCACGGCCGCGCTGCTGCCCGACCGGCTGCGCGCGGGCTTCGGCCTCGGCGAGGCGACGCTGACTTCGACGGCGCTCAGGCTCATCGCGCCAGTCATGCGCTTCGTGCTTGCCCTCGTCCCGCAGCAACTGAAGGGGCCGCCGTGGTTCCTGATGCCGCGCCGGGCTGCCGAGCCTTATGTCTAGCGACGCGGCGCCGCGCCAGCTCCTCATCGCCCTCGACGCCTTCCCGCCGTCCCTCCTTGAGGCCTGGTGCGACGACGGCTCCCTGCCTAACCTCAAACGCCTCCGCGAAGAGGGGCAGTCCGGCCGCGTCGATTCCGAGGCGGACCTTTTCCCAGGCAGCGTCTGGCCGACCTTCGTCACGACGACCGACGTCTCTTTTCACGCGAACTATCACCCGGCCCAGTGGGACCCCGACAGCAGAAAGCTGCGGGCTCCTGCAGCCGACTGGTGCGGCGTCACGCCCTTCTGGCACCGCCTCGCGGCGCAAGGCATACCAGCTATCGCCCTCGACGTCCCCTTCTCTCACAGCGCAAGGCAGCCTGCCAACACAACCGAGGTCCTCGGCTGGGGGATGCATGACGGCCTGTGGTCGACCTCGCATCCAGCCGGCCTCCTCAGAGAGCTGAACAAGCGTCACGGATCGACTTCCCTCGTGCGAGAGGGTCCTGGGACTCGACCAGAGGCCGACCTTGTTGTGGAGCTGGATGGCCTCATCACCGACGTTGCGCGGCGGACGGCAATCATCGAGGACCTGGCGTCGCGCTTCGACTGGCGCCTGATGCTCGCGGTGTTCTCCGAGACGCACCGCGCCGGCCACTGGTTCTGGGGCGAGACGGGCACGGGCGTCCCCCAGGGCGGCCTGAAGCGCGTGGCAACGGCCGTAGACGGCGTGCTACCGCGGCTGCGCAGCCTGCTCCGGCCTCAGGACCAGCTCGCCCTCTTCTCCGTGCACGGCGTGGCCGCCACCCACGACAGCGACCGCGTCGGCGAGGCCGCCCTCCTTTACCTGGACCCGTCTCTGGCGGCGGGAGCGGTGCGGAGGTTGGACCCCGTGTATCTCTTGCGCCACGTGTTACCCATGAGCGTCGTGCGTTATGTCACCAAGAAGCTGCCCCGACCCGTATACGACTGGGCCTTCTACCATCTTCAGAACGCCGGCCGAGACTGGTCCCAAGTCAGGTCGATCATCTTTCCCATCGACCAGCTGATCTACGCCACCGCGAACCTGAGCCCGCCGGAAGATGGCGCCGAGGCAAAGGAGGCGCACATCGCCTGGCTGCGCACCCAGTTCGAGGGCATGTCGACTCCCGACGGCCAGCCGGTCATCGAGCGAATCGTTAGGCCAACGGAGCTCTACGGTGGCCCTCGGCTGGCCCTCCTGCCCGACCTCGTCGTCAGGCCAGCGGACGGGCCCATCGGGCCCATCATCGTCATGGCTGACGGCAGGCCCCGCAGCGTGCCCCGCCACAGCTCCCGCGACGGCGAGCACGTGCGGGAGGGCTTTTACGTCCAGGTGGGGCCCGGAATATCGCCCGGGAGTGAAGGCCCCACCGTCGCCGGCGACCGCCTGGCCGCCTTCCTCTGCGAGCCCGCCGGCATCACGCTGCCTGCGCCCGACTAGAGGCCGCCTGCATCGGCCTTCGCGTCGCCCTCGTCGGCCGCCCAGACGAAGCTCGGGCCGTAGCGCAGGAGGCCGACGCCCAAGCCGCGGAGGTAGGCGAGAGCGCTGCGCCACT
The DNA here is from genome assembly GCA_036514755.1 of Dehalococcoidia bacterium. GTDB lineage: Bacteria > Chloroflexota > Dehalococcoidia > DSTF01 > WHTK01 > WHTK01. The sequence continues at coordinate 24,024 of DATBWN010000264.1, forward strand.
GGCCGGCCAGCGCCATCGTGAAGACGTTGTAAGGCAGGCGGAGGGCAAGCAGGCCGAAGAGGAAGGGCAGCCCGGCCACCCCGCGAAAGTGCTTCGCGCCGATGAGGACGCTGCCCACGGCGTGCGTGTAGGCCGTTGCCGGCTTCAGCACGTTCGAGCCGCGGACGCCGGACGTGACCGACACCTTGTGCTTGACGAGCGGCCTGCCGAGGACGACACAGGCGTAGCCCTTCTTTCGCGCCCTCAGGCACATGTCCACGTCGTCATGGCCGAAGAAGAAGCGGTCGTCGAGGAGCCCTATCTCTTCCAGGGCGCGCCGGCTCAGCATCGTCGCGCAGGTCGGGACGAAGTCGCTCTTCTGAATACCGCGAAGACTGCCGGCCACCCGGGCGAGCGGCTGGCCGCGGAACCGGTTCCGCGTGTAGCCCAGGACGGGATGCATCGTGACCCTCGCGAACCAGATGACCTCGGGCCGGTCGAAGTAGACAACGATCGGCACCGCAACGCCCGCCTCTGGCGCCTCCGTGAACACCTCGATCAGGGCGCCGATGAACGCCGGGTCGGCGACGATATCGTTGTTGCAGGTGACGACGTATTCCGCCCCGGCCGCAAGCGCCGCCCGGATGCCGGCGTTGTAGCCGCCGGAGATGCCCAGGTTCCTGCCGGTAGCAACGAAGCGCACCTCGCCCCGCCAGCGGCGCTCCAGCTCGGCCGGCGACCCGTCGCTCGAGCCGTTATCGACGACGATGACCTCGTGCCGGGCGTAGTCCTGGCTTCGCAGGGAGCGGATGGCCTCGTCCGTGTCGGCGAAGTTGTTGTAGGTCAGGACAACCGAGCAGACTAGAGGAAGTTGAGTCATGGCGTCTCAGCGTTGGGGCCTTGGCCCCCTGCGGGGCCCCTTACTCTAAGCCCTCCGCCTGCCTGAGGCCAGCGTTTCGGCCCAAGGCGGACGCCCACTGGCACGAAGGCCGCCGTTGCCGGTTTAATGCATCCAGTCGGCTGTCTGCACGAGCGAAGGAGCGGCTGTGTTCTACGAGTTGGGCGGCAAGGTCCGCTATCTCACGGGCATCAGGGGCTACCTGCGGGCCAGCCTGACGCCGGGCGAGGCGCGCGAGATCGTGGCGCGAGAGCTGGCGCGGCGCGAGGAGTCCTTCCTCCGGCTGGCCAGGCTCGGCATCTACGCGAACCCGAACAGCGCCTTCCGCAAGCTGCTCCTGGCCGCGGGCATCGACTTCGACGCGCTGGACCGCCTCGTGCGCCAGCTGGGGCTCGAGGAGGCGGTCAACCGGCTGTACGAGGCTGGCGTCTACCTCTCCTACGACGAGCTGAAGCGGCGCCAGCCCGTCAAGCGGCCCGGCCTCGAGTTCCGCGTCGACCCTCGCAGCCTCGACAACCCGCTGCTCGTCGGCCAGTACGAGATGCAAAGCAGCGGCTCCCGCGGCGCCGGCTCTCGCTCCTTCACCGACCTCACCCTCCTGGCACACGAGGGCGCTTACTACTGCCTCCTCCTCCACGCGCACGGCGTCCTCGGCCGGCCGGTCGCGATCTGGGGCCCGGAGCCCCCGTCCTTCTGGGGAGTGAACTCCTGGCTTCGCCACGCCAAGGCCGGCAGTCCGCCTCTGCGCTCGTTCACGCCCACCCGCACGCAGCGCGGGTGGGAGCGTCTGAGGGGCAGCTTCGTCGTCCTCTACACGCTCGCCATGGCCCGCACCGCGGGGAAGCGCTTCCCCTGGCCGCGCTTCGTGCCGCAGGACCAGCCGTTGCCCATCGCCAGCTGGCTGGCCGAGATGAAGGCGCGGGGCCGGCCGGCCCTGCTGGACACCTCCGCGAGCAGCGCCACGCGAGTCGCCCTGCTGGCGAAAGAGCGCGGCCTGGACATCGCCGGCACGGTATTCCGCACCGGCGGCGAGCCGCTGACGCCGGCCAAGGCGGCGGCCATCGCCGCCGCCGGCGGCCGGGCGATAAACGGCTACGCGGCCACCGAGCTGGGGGTCGCCGGCCTGGGCTGCGCCGCCCCCAGCGAGCTGGACGACCTCCATCTCGTCACAGACAAGGTGGTGGTCCAGGCGCGCGACAAGCAGGTGGGCGAAGCCGGCGCCAGCGTGCCCGCCCTCTTCTTCACCACGGTGCTCCTGAACTGTCGCAAGGTGCTCATCAACGCCGAGAGCGGCGACTACGGACGCCTGGAGGTGAGAGACTGCGGCTGCCCGCTCGGCGAGGTCGGCTTCTCGACCCACGTCCTCGGCCTGCACGGCTACGACAAGCTCACCAGCACGGGCGTCAGCTTCCAGGGCAGCGACCTCTACGACCTCGTCGAGCAGGTGTTGCCGGCGCGCTTTGGCGGCGACCCTCTCGACTATCAGCTGGCGGAAGAAGAGGACGAGCACGGCGTGCCGCGGGTCGACATCGTCATCGCGCCCAGGGTGGGCACGGTGGACGAGGACGAGGTGGTCGAGACCGTCCTCAAGGCGCTCAGCGGCTATGACCGGCGCGACCGCGGCCCTCTAATGGCGAGCCAGTGGCGCCAGACGGGGACGCTCCGCGTCGTCCGGCGCGAGCCTTACGCCGCCGGCGGCCGGAAGGTCTTGCCGCTCCACATCCTCGACGCCACGGCCGCGCGGGCCGCGCCCGAGGTCGGTCGTTAGGGCTCCCATCCGGGCGAACATGCAGCGCTGGATGCAACCAAGCCTGCTTGCTCTCCTCGCCCTGCCGCCTCTCGTTTTCGCGGCGTACGTGGTCGCGGCGCGGACGGCTGACGTCAGGGAGAGCTACGAGGCGCCCGTGCGTGAAGCCGGCGACTTCAGATACCTGCGCAACGCCGCCCGGATCATCAGCAGCGCCGACCCGGCCGTCCTCTACGAAGGGCCGGCGAATCGCGGCACCTGGGAGGAAGAGAAGGGCTACCAGTTCCCCGGCTCCTATCCCTACGCGCCGGCGTTCGCCTACGGCATGACGCCGCTGACGCTCGTCAGCGACGTCACCGCCTTCGGGCTTTGGAAGCTGAGCGTCGCGCTCCTGAGCGTCTGCCTGGCCGTGGCGCTGGCGGCGCAGTTCCGCAGCTGGGCCTGGCGCCTCGCCAGCTTCGCGGCCGTCGTCGCCTGGGAGCCCATCCTGCTCAACGCGAGGATCGGCCAGACGGGCGTCTTCGTGGCGACGACGATGGCCATCGCTGCCCTCGCGTTCGTCCATGACCGGACACGAGGCGGCGCCGCCCTCGGCCTGCTGGCGCTGAAGCCGAGCACGATTCTCGGGCCGGGACTCATCGTCTTCCCGGAGCGAACCCGCGTCTGGCTGGCGTTCGCGGCGGCTGGCGTGGTCGTCGGCCTGCTGCCCTTTCTCTGGCTCGGGCCGGACGCGCTCGAAAGCTGGATCCGCGTCCTGCTCCGTCTCGGCCGCCGCGACCTGACCGGCGGCCACAGCTACAACCAGGGGCTGACGGCCCTGGTGGAGTTCGGGGGCGTCGTCGGCTACACGGCGTTCGCTGCGCTCCTGGCCCTGGCGATGGCGACCGTCAATCTCGCCCACGATCGCGCCGGCGTGGCGATGGCGGCGGCATTCGCCGTGCTCGCCGGCCTCCTCCTCAACCCCCACAGCCTCCTCTACGAGTGGGGCCTTGCTTTCCTCGTCGTCCTCCTGATCCGCCGCGGCCTGAGACTGCCCGCTCCCGCCGCCGACGTCGTCGCCGGCTTGCTGGTCGTTAGCCTCTTCTTCCTCGGCCAGTGGGAGGTGCGAGATCCACTGATCAGGCCCCTCACCGCCTGGGCACTCGCCGTCGCCGCGGCGGTGGCGCTCTACGTCGTCTTGCAGCCGCGCCCGCGCGCGACGGCCGAAGAGCCGGAAGCCCGACGCACCGTCCAAAGCGGCCCGTGACCCGCCTTCGACGCCGGCTTTCGGATCACCTGCGCCAGCCGAACCACTGGTCGGGGTAGCGCCGCACGTATGACTCGAGCACCTGCACGTACGTCTCGAGCGCGGCCTGAAAGGCGGCGTGGCGCTCACCGGCCGCCAGCGCCAGAGGAGACTCCACGTTCACCGCGTAGGCGTCGGGCGCGGTGCGGACGGAGAACACCGGCAGGAGCGCCGCAGCCGTCGTCGACGCCAGCTGGAGGGGGCCGACGGCCAGGCTGACGCGTCCGCCCAGGATGGGCAGCTCGACGACGTTCTGCGCTATGTCGCCCACGGTGATGGAGACGACGCGGTTCTCGCGCAGCCGCTCGTGCAAGCTGCGCAGCGCGCCGACGCCGGTTCGCCCCGTGAAGAGGAGCCGTTCCTCCAGGTAACGGTCCTCGACGCGACGCTGCACCGGGTTGAGCAGCCGGACGCCGAAGCGGGAGCCCGAGAAGGGGTGAGAAGGTCGCGAGAGGTGGGTCACGCGGTAGCCGGCATCCGCCAGCGCCATCTTCGTGACGATGTTGCTGGAGACGAAGAGGCCGACCCAGAGAATGACGCCGTGGCCGCGCGCCAGGCCGGCCTCGATGTGCTCGCGGCCGTTGACGCGCAGGTGGGGCCGCCAGCCGCCGGGCAGGTAGCTGCGCAGCACCTGGACGCTCTCGCGGAGGTGGCCGGCGCGGAAGACGCGCAGCGCCTCCGCCGGCGAAGCCGCGCCCAGCAGGCTCACCAGGCCGGGAGGGACGCTGGACGCCTCCGTTCGGTCGCGCCCGCGCAGCAGCCTGCCGCTCGCCGCAGCGGCGAACTGGACGGCCCGTTCTTCCACGCCGCGCGGCAAAAGGGCGATGAGGCCGGCGAGCAGCAGCTGCGCCGTCTTCTCGACGTCGCCGGCGCTGATGAGACCGCGCCCTTCAGTAGCGGTAGCTTCGCGAACCAGACGCCCTCCCTGCCGAAACCGCCTCGCACGTCCAGCCTTCGTGTCAGCGCGTAGTATCCCACGCCGGCCCGCCGCATAATATGTCGACCATGCTCTGGCTGCCCATCCTCATGTACCACCGGGTCTATGACGAGGCCCCCGACCGCGACCCCTATGGCGCGGTGACCGCCGAGCAACTGGACGAGACGATCCGTTACCTCCGCCGCCGCGACTACCGCTTCGTGTCGCTCGACGAGGCCTTCGAGCTCATCACGGCGCCCGGGAAGATCGAGACGGGCCGCTGTGTATCGCTCACCTTCGACGACGGCTACCGCGACTTCTACACGCATGCCTTCCCCGTCCTCGAGCGCCACGGCTGTCCGGCGACGGTCTTCGTCGCCACCGACTTCATCGGCGACCGGAACCGCTGGGACGAGGCCCGCGGCCTGCCGTCCGCGCCCCTGCTCTCGCGGGAGGAGATCGTCGAGCTGGCCGGGCGGGGCGTGAGCTTCGGCTGCCACGGCGCCAGCCATCGGCCCCTCACGCGACTCTCGCCGGAAGAGCGCCGCCGCGAGATCGGCGGCGTCCGGCAGGCGCTCTCGGGCCTGCTCGGTCGCGACGTGGCCTTCTTCGCTTACCCCTTCCTCGACCAGGACGCCGCCGTCCGCCGGGAGGTCGCCGAGGCCGGCTTTCGCGGCGCCTGCGGCGGCGAACAGGGCTGGAATGAGCCGTTCCTGATGCACCGCGTCGACTTATCGCGCGCCAAGGGCGTCTGGTCCCGCGAGCTGCGCCTGCGCGGCTGGCGCTACCGGCTGCTGCGAAGCCTGCCCGGACGCGGCGCGGCCGCGGCGCTCCGCCGCGTGCGAGGCCCAGAAGCGGACGTGCCCCTGGCCGAGGTGCGCTAGACGGCGTCAGACTGTACGCTCGCGGCGTGAGGTCTCTCTGCCGGGCCGTCCTCCTGCCGCTGCAGGCCTGCCTGCTGCTCTTCGCGAGCTACCTCCTGGCGCTCGTCGGCGCCAGCTATCTCTTCCGAGAGCGCCGGCACCGGGCGGACGGCAAGCAGCGGCGGTTCGCCATCCTCGTCCCGGCGCGCAACGAGGAGCGGCTCCTCGGCCGGCTGCTGGAGGGCCTCTGCGCCCTGCGTTATCCGGCCGACCGCTACGACGTCCACGTCGTCGCCGACAACTGCGACGACCGGACGGCGGCAGTCGCCCGGCGCTTCCCGGTCGAGGTCCACGAGCGAAGCGAGCCCGAGAAGCCGGGCAAGGCGGCGGCACTCGGCTGGCTGCTGCGGCGCATCCCGCTGGACGGCTACGACGCCGTGGTCATCATCGACGCCGACTCGACGGCGTCAGAGAACCTCCTCGAGGTCGCCAACACCTGTCTGGCCGAAGGCGCGCTCGCCGTTCAGGCCCACGACCGCGTCGCCAACCCGGAGGCCTCGCCGGCCAGCGCTCTCGCCGGGCTCGCCTTCTCCCTGCACAACTTCGTGCTGCCGCTTGGTCGGGAGGCGCTGGGCCTCTCCGCCGGCCTCAATGGCAACGGCATGGTCCTGGCTACCTGCCTGGCGAAGGACGCGGAGTGGGAGAGCTTCGGCCCGGCGGAGGACGCCGAGCTGCACGCCAGCCTCGTCCAGGCGGGCCAGCGCGTGCACTTCGAGCCGCGGATCAGCGTCGCCGCCGAGATGCCGACCTCGGTCGCGGCGGCCGCGGCGCAGAACCGGCGCTGGGACGCGGGCCGCGCCGCCGCGGCGCGCCGTCACGGCCTGCGACTGCTCAGCAGCGCCCTCTACTCTCGCGACGTCCTTAAGCTAGGCGGGGCGCTGGACCTGCTGCTGCCTCCCCTTGCCGCCCAGGTCGCCGGCGCGGGCCTCAGCCTCCTCTGCGGCGTCGGCCTGAGGTCGAAGCTCCTGAGCCGGATCGGTCTCGTACTTCTCGCAGAGCAGTCGCTTACCGTCGCGCTCGCCGTCCTGCGGTCAGGTCAGGCCGGCCCGGCGTCGAGGCATCTCTGGGCCGCGCCTGGCTACCTGGTCTGGAAGAGCGCCGTCTACCTCGAGGCCCTCGCCCGAAGCGGCCTCCGGCTCGGGCCGCGGCGAGACGGCTAGACGGCAGTAGGAGAGGAGCACCGTTCGTTCTGAGCCTGTCGAAGGACGATCCGCTTGACGAGGAAGCGTGGTTCGACAGGCTCACCACGAACGTGTTGCTGAGGCCAGCCGCCCAGAATGACTCCAGGCGGCGAGACGCGCCAGGTTGACACCGCTCGCCGCTTCGACAATTATCAGCCTAACCGGCGCGTAGCCCCGCAAGGAGAGCGACTTGTCGATGCCAGCGGGCGAAGAGGGAAGTCAGGAGCATACGCAGACCGCGCCTGGAGTGACGCTGGCGATCTGCGCCTTCAACGAGGCGGCGAACATCTCGCGCCAGATCGAGCTCATCCTGGCGGAGGACCCCAACGCAGGGTTCGTGACCGAGGTGCTCGTCGTCTCGTCCGGCAGCACGGACGGCACGAACGAGCTGGTGCGCGACTTCTCTCGCCGCGTCCCGCGCCTGCGCCTCATCGAGGAAGCGGAGCGGCGCGGCAAGGTCGCCGCCGTCAACATCGTCATCCGCGAGGCGAAGTGCGACCGCATCGTGCTCATGGGTGCCGACTGCATCCTCAGCCGCGGCGCCCTGCGGCGCCTGGCGGCAGCCTTCGCGGACGAGCGCGTGGGCGGCGTCGGTACGCGGAACGTCCCCGTCAACGGCAAGGAGAGCTTGATGGCGCGGGCGGCCGACCTCATGTGGCAGCTTCACCACGCCGTCGTCCTGGGAAGGCCCGTCCTCGGCGGCGACATTGTCGCCTTCCGCCGCCCCGGCGCCTACCTACCCGAGAACGGCGACGTCAATGACGACTTCCTCATCGAGTGCCAGCTGCGCGACGAAGGGTACACCATCGCCTACGACCCGGAGGCCCTCACCTTCATGCGCGTTCCCACATCAGTCGGCGACTTCGTCCGGCAGCGGCGACGCATCCACTTCGGCTTCCTCCACGCCTGGCGCTCGTCCCGACGCGTGAAGTCGACGCGCGCCCTGCGCGTGATCGTCGCCGCCTTCAAGGTCTTGGGCCGGCGGCCGCAGCTGCTGCCGCTGCTGGCCTTCCTCGTCGTCATCGAGGCCTGGAGCCGGCTCCTCGCCATCCTCGACGCCGTGAGAGGCCGCAGTCACGCCGTCTGGGCGCCTTCGGCGTCCACGAAGGGACGCATCGAAATCCCCGGGGCGGCACTCTAGTCACGAACGCTAGCCTGCCGCCCAGCTCACCGCTCGGTCGGCCACCGCCCTGTAGGCGATGATGTAGCCGGCGGCGCTCCAGGTCTGGCGCACCGCCCCCAGCGGCTCGCCGGTGCGACCGTCCAGCCACTCGTTGAACTCCCACTCTCCCTGCCTGCCGACGCGGCAGGCCGCCGCCAGCCGCTCCAGCGCCGCCTCGGCCTCGCCGTGCCGTCCCGCCTTGACCAGCGCCGCAACGTAGAAGCCGCCCACCCAGGGCCAGACACCGGCGTTGTGAAAGCCGAAGGGCGGATTTCGCCAGTGCGCCGGCCTGTCAAGGTCGGTCTTCGGGTTCCAGGAGCGGTCCGCCGTGAAGGCCGGCGGGTCGAGGACGCGGACGGGGTAGGGCGCCGCCAGGCGCCGGCTGGCGACGTAGTCGAGGATGCGGGCCGCCTTGGCGCCGTCGGCGAGGTCCCACAGGATGGCGAGGCAGTTAGCGAGGACGTCGCAGCGCGTGTCATACGCCTCGAAGGTGAGGAAGTTGAGGTAGTGCTCCCGTTGCGGGTCGACCTGCTCCTCGTAGAAGCGTTTGCCCCAGCCCGAGAGCCACTCCTCGTCGATCCCCTCTTCGGGCCAGAAGAGCCCGTTGAGGGAGCGCCGCACCCGCTCGAGGTCGGCGGCGTACGTGGCCCCGGAGCCGCGGAGAACGCCAGCCGCCTGCAGCGCGGCGCAGTAGAGGACGTTCACGTAGAAGACCTTGCCCCAGCGCTGCAGCGAGGAGTCCATCCAGTCGGCGGCCGGCGGCGAGTGAAGGAGACCGGAGGCGTCGATGGCCTGGTAGCGGAGCCAGGTGAGCGCCCGCTGGACGGAGGGAAGGAGCCCGGCCGAGAGGCCGTCCTCGCCGGCGTCTGAGCCCAGCCGGGCGACGGCGATGACCCACCAGGCCGTCGCGTCGGTGGCGTAGTAGTTGCGCCTGCCCGTCGCGTCGCGCCAGTTCGGGATCTGGCCCAGCTCCGATTGCGCTTCGGCGAGCGCCTCAAGGGTCCGGCGGCTGGCCTCCTTGAGGTCGTCGCGGCCCGTGAGCAAGGCGCCCAGCACGGCGACGCCCGCGTCGCGCGCCCAGACGGCGTCGTACAGCTCGGCCGAGGCCTTGAAGCCCAGCGGCGTGACGTTCTGGCGCAGGACCTCCACCGCCCGCTCATAGGCCTCGTCGGCCAGCGTCACCGGCGACCTCCGAATCTGTCCCAAGGTACTGCAACTCGCATCTCCTGGCGAGCGGCAGCCTCCACTCCTATATCTCGAAGGAAGATCGCCCCGGCTGCACGGCGCGACGCCGGAGGATCGTTAGGGCACGTCTTGGCAGCGCTTGACATCTTATACGAGAGGCCCTAGTATCCCAGCGTCCGTTGTGTTCCCCCGCGCCAATGGAGGAGGTGTCTCGCTGCGAGCAGGCAGCGAACGCTAGAGCAGCTGAGAGTCCTCGGAGCGTCGGCGGCGGGCCCGGCTATTGCGGGCGGGGTGGGGTGGTTGTCAGCATCAACTCTGCCCAGCCGGCCGGTAGTTCGAGACAGCTATCGGCGTTCGTCTTTCTAGCGGTTCTACGGTCTGAGGAGGAGCGCCAGGCGGCCGTCGCCGCCCGGCGCCGAGGCAACGGGAGTGAATGCCCCACTCGTCCGCTGCTACTCCTGATAGTAGGCGGGGCTCATGTTCTCGTAAAGGGCATGGGCCCCGCTTTGCTGTCCAGAGAAGCGCAGCGATGCTTCCTTGCCTCACAAGGAAGGGATGGCGCGGCGCTTGCAGGCAAACGCGATCCTCAGGATCACTGCACTGATCGTTGCGGGCGGGGCTATCCTGGCTTCCGTCCCGGGGTTCCTCGCCCTCGAATCCGCCCTTGTCAGCGTCACCGCCCGCGTCGTCCAGCCTCCGCCGGCCGTCAGGGAGGTGCGCAAGGGCCCGGATCCCGTGCCCGCGCGGACGGAGCAAGAGTGGTTCTTCACCATCCTCGTCTCAAACACCTACCCCATGACGATGCGCGACGCCGTCGTCGAAGAGAGGTTCGCAGCGGTCTTCCTCGACGGCTCGACCGTCGAGACCGAAGTCCTGGCCCCGTCTCGCGGCGAGGCCACGCTGCACCGCTTCGGCGCTGAGGCGCGCCTCACCTGGACCATCGGCCGTCTGGCGCCGGGCGAGTCTGAAAGCCTCGTCCTGCGCGTATCGACGCGGCCGCCGCCCGAGCCGGAGCCGGGCGTCCGTGGCGCGAAGGCGGCAATCAGCATTTCGGAGGCCAGGGATGCGACCGGCCCCTTCAGGCAGACGGCCGGCGCAGCGCTCACGTCGTCGGACGGCAGCGGCCGGCCCTTCAGCGCTAGCAGCGACCCCATCTGGGTCACCGTCGTCGAGAACGACGAAGCCGAGGACCTGACACCGACACCGACACCGACGCCGACGCCCACGCCCACGCCCACGCCCGACGACGGCGAGAACCCGACGCCGACGCCGGAGCCCGATGAGGTCGAGGACCCGACGCCGACGCCGGAGCCCGACGAGGTCGAGGACAGCTCGACAACCCCGGCAGACCCCGACGAGAGCGCCGCGGAAGACGCGCTGCCGGATGAGACGCCGACGCCGGAGCCCGACACGCCCACGCCGGCGCCGACAGAGACACCAACCGCGACGCCAGTGCCTACCGAAAGCCCCACCGAGCCCGAAACGCCGACGCCGTCGGCCACGCCGGAGGGCGGGTCGTGAGGCTCCGACGCAACTCCTTCCTCTCGGTCGCGGCAGCGGCCGCTGTTCTCGTCGCCGCCGGCCGCTTCGCCGCCTACGAGTCCCACGTGGTGAACATCCGCGCCCACGTCGTCAGTCCCCCGTGCGAGGAGCCCGCGGTCGCCGATATCGAGGACGAGGCCATCCTCCAGGACGAGCCCTTCCTGGAGGAGCAGCCGGCCGAGGCAGGCATGCTACAGAACTCGAACGGCGTGACGGCGGCCTGTGACTACCTGGAGATCAACACGGAGATCGACTTCGGCATCGTCTTCCCGGGCCAAACCATCACGGAGGACTTCATCGTCTGCCTCTCCAGCTACGGCTACTTCTACAGCTACAGCTACCAGGTCGCGTACACGCTGGAGCTCAAGCTGAAGCCGCTCCCCGGCCGCCCCGGCGAGTTTTACCCCGACATCCGGCCTTACATCACCGTCATCCGCGACCCGACGGAGCCGGACTGGGAGTACGACCCGGACGCCGGTGGCGAGCAGGCGGGCATCGTCCCCGCCGACTACTTGGCGAGGGGCAAGGTCAGCAAGCACGACAGATGCGATAGGTGGCTGGTGACCGTCTGGGTTCCCCACTTCCCGCGCGAGTACAACGAGTTCACCGACCCCCAGCACGGGAGCCACGGCTTCCTGCCGGAGGAGGCGGACTCCAACGGCTGGTGGTTGGGCGGCGACGTACGCGTTCGCGCCTACGGCATCCAGGTTATCGAAGGGGCCGGCGGCGGCGATTGACGCCGGGGAGGCCGCCGGGCCTTGAGATATAGCCAACCGGGCGAAGGGAGGAGATGAGAGA